>CALVPS010000001.1 GCA_944354035.1 uncultured Clostridia bacterium
TGCATGGTTCAAGGCAACCCCCAGCAACTTCCGCGGCAATCAGCCTACGAAACGGTCTATCAACTGCCGGATACCTATCAGTACGCCGACGCCCGCCAGCGTAATCAGGGGCGCGACGATATATTTGTACACGAAAGCGCGGCGCGCTTTCACGGGCTTCAGCACGACGCGGCAATGCTCGGAAATCACGGGCGAAATTCCGCGCGATATGCCGTCGCCATCCTCCCGTAATGCAAAGAGCCGTCCTCTGTCCGAAGACGGCTCTTCCAATCGCATTTTTATGATTTTTGCGTTTCCTTTCCCCTTAAACTTTGTTATGCGACATTTTCACTTTCTTTTTTCTTACGCTTGGCCACCTGTTTAAGCCTGTGTAAGTACCACGCACGCCCCACTTCTATTGCCTTTCTGTTTTCCAACAGATGACTTATCGTCAATTTGTACTTGCCGTCCACGAATATTCTGTCACAGGAACTGTTTTTCCTGATTTCTATTTTGTCATATCCGTACTGTTTCTTTATGCCCAAGAAATTAGTGTGTACGAAATAATCGTCAAAAATCTCCACCTTCCAGTTAAAACCGAACATTCCGAGCACCCAGAGCGCAAACAGCGCAACCGAATACAAAACACACCGAAAATTCCCATCCGCCGTCGGGGTATTCCCCAACTCCGGAAAAAAACTGTATAAAATCATCGTGAAGTAAGCTATCGGGTTTACACTTGCCATAGCGCGACACCTCGGATGTTGCCGAATATACCTCTTCTTGTCGGCGGCCTCCTGCTTGAAGACAAACATGTATTTCAATGCAGAAACAAGCAAATATACCTTTGCCTAACCCCGTTAAAACACCATATAAGATTGCCGCCTAAGGAAAATAGCAAATCAACCTTATTTTTTATGCCTTTCGTGGTGTCGTTGTACCACAGAACTAAGCGGCAAGTCAACGGAAAAATTTATTGCATAAGCCATAAAAAGAAAGAACAGTCATACTCGATCAAGAGTGTGGCTGTTCTTTTATTATTCCGCGATTGCTAGATATATTGTAAGTTTGCACAATATATCGCCCCAAGAACCACGTCATTAATTATAATTTGATATGGCGTACACCCCTCTAAAGTGTAAAAAGTCCGTTTTAATTGAGATATAGGAGGAAAATCAATGATTATTGCTGTTCAAAGGTGTTCGGACGAGGTTAAGCAAACGCACCCCTTCCGATGCTCGTCACGCTGTTTGGAATGGTGACGCTCGTAAGACTGCTGCAATTATAGAACGCATCCTCACCGATGCTCGTCACGGGGAGGCCGTTGTATGCGGCGGGGATCGCAATGTTTGTATATCCCGTGCTGCCAACGCCGACGACCGTATAGGCGGTGCCGTCATCGCTCAATTCGTACTCCAATCCTGCGGTCCCCGATCCTTGCCCGGGTCCTTCTTCGACGCCGTCCGGAGGAATCTGCCCGCCGCCCGAACCGTCGGTATTAAAATCAAAAATATTGCACCCGGCAAAGCCGAAGGCGCAGGCCGTAAGCGCGGCTGCCGCAAGCGCGGCGATCCACCATCTCTTTTTCATACTTTCCCTCCTAAATTTTTTAAAGGGCGTGCCTTCAACCGAAGACGCGCCCTGCATTGTATCTCCGATTGATGCCACTCAAACCTTCCACTCGTAAGGAAATAGAGATACGAAATGCCCATCGTATTTTACGAGGAAAAAGATCAAAGTTTAAGTGGCAATTACAGTATAGTACAAGCGGAAACATTTTGCAAGAACGGTGCGGAAATCTTTTATAAAAAGGCGCTTTTGCCGGGCCGTTGCCGAGCCTATGCGGCGAACTGTACGATCGCCACCGCAACGGCGCCGCCAACGACGCCGATCGCCAGGAGCAGCCCGAACACAAACAAAAACATATCGAACCCGCGGCGCGAACGGGGCCGATCGCCCTCTTCTGCCTGCTCCGCCGACGCGACGGGATCTTCCGCCTTTTGCGCAAGGGCTTCTGCCGTTCCCCAAAAAAACATACGAAACGCCGTAACGGCGTATACCGTACAGAACTCCGCCGAGCCAAACACAAACGCCGCCGCAAGGATCAGAAGAAGGCTGCCGACGAGGATATTTTTTGCAAAAAAGGAGCACGCCCACCACACCAGCGCAAGCGAAGCGCCGCACAGCGCAAGCATAAGCAGCAGCGTAACGGCGCGTATGCCCGCGCCCCCCTTTTCGTATCGGCGGATCCCGCCGTGATGGCGGTGTTTTACCGAAAAAAACCAACGCAACATGTGCCTTCCCCCTGACTCTTTTCGCATTAAATATACTATGCCGCATCGATTTTGTCAATCATAATTTATAAAATTCATACGAAAAAGCGGAGCCGCACCCCTGCAGCTCCGCACATAAAAGCCTTCGTTCCCTTTTGCGCTTTGCGATCAGCCCAACTTTTCGAGAAGCTTAAAGTCGATGCCCTTTTCGCCGATCTTAATGATCTTTACCTTTACCACGTCGCCGACGGACAGCACGTCTTCCACCTTGTCGATGCGGTGGTCTGCCATTTTGGAGATATGGATCATGCCGTCTTTTCCGGGAGCAAACTCCACAAACGCACCCATGGTAGAAAGGATCCTTACCACGCGGCCGATAAACATATCGCCCACTTCGGGATCGCGGACAATGCTTTCGACAATGGCCTTGGCGCGCTGCGCGGCCTCGGGATCGCCGTACGAAGCGATGCACACGGTGCCGTCGTCCTCGATATCGATCTTGGTGCCCGTTTCGGCAATGATGGAGTTGATGACCTTGCCCTGCTTGCCGACGACGTCGCCGATCTTTTCGGGATCGATCTTAAACGAAATGATGCGGGGCGCATACTTGGAGAGTTCGGGCGCAACTTCGGGCACGCATTCCAGCATTTTGCCCAAAATAAACTGCCTGCCTTCGTTGGCCTGCTCGATCGCGGCGTGCATGATCTCTTCGGAAATACCTTTGATCTTGATGTCCATCTGAATGGCGGTAATGCCCTTTTGCGTGCCCGCCACCTTAAAGTCCATATCGCCCAGGAAGTCCTCAAGCCCCTGGATATCCGTCATTACGCGGAACTCGCCCGTCTCCTGGTTTTTGATAAGGCCCATGGCAACGCCCGCCACAGGTGCCTTGATGGGCACGCCCGCATCCATGAGCGCCATGGTGGAACCGCACACCGACGCCATGGACGAGGAACCGTTGGAGGACATGATGTCGTTTACCACGCGGATAGCATAGGGAAACTCCTCTTCCGAAGGGAGTACGGGGATCAGCGCGCGCTCGGCAAGGGCGCCGTGACCGATCTCGCGCCGGCCCGCGCCGCGGATCGCCTTGGCTTCGCCCGTGCAGTAGCCGGGGAAGTTGTATTGGTGCATGTAACGCTTGGCCGTTTCGTCGTCCAGCCCCTCCAGCTTCTGCGCCGCCGCAAGCATGTCGAGGGTGCAGGTGGCAAGCGTCTGCGTCTGACCGCGGGTGAATACGGCGCTGCCGTGTACGCGGGGCAGCACGTGCCGCTCGCACCAGATGGGACGGATCTCCTTTAACCCTCTGCCGTCGGGACGGATGCCCTTATCAAAAATTTTGGCGCGCACCTTTTCTTTGGTAAGATAATATACGGAATCTTTGATCTCGCGCGCGTTATCGGGATAGATATCGGCAAAGTGCGCAAGGATCTCCTTTTCGGCCTCGTCCTGGCGCGCTTCGCGTTCCTGACGATCGAAGGTGTCCAGCGCGCGGTCGATCTTTTCGGAGGCATAGGCGCGCACCGCCGCATCGAGTTCTTCGGGAATGCGGTAGAGCTCGATCTGCTGCTTGGGCTTGCCCGCCGCGGGGACGATGACGTCCTCGATATAGGCGCACATTTTAGAAATTTCTTTTTGGCCGAACATGATGGCGCCCACCATTTCGTCGTTCGACACCTCGTTTGCGCCCGCTTCGATCATTAAAATGGCATCTTTGGTGCCGGCGAGGTTCAGGTGAATGGCGCTCTTTTCGCGCTGGGCCGCGTCGGGATTGATCACATACGCGCCGTCGACAAGTCCGACGACCACCGAACCGGTTGGCCCGCCCCACGGGATATCCGAAATGGCCAGCGCCACCGACGAGCCGATCATGGCAAGGGGCTCGGGCGAAACGTCGGGCTCTACCGAAAGCGCGGTCGCCACCACCACAACATCGTTGAACAATCCTTTGGGAAACAGCGGACGCAGAGGCCGGTCGATAAGACGCGCCGTTAAAATAGCCTTGTCGCTTGCGCGGCCCTCTCTTCTTTTAAAGCTGCCGGGGATCTTGCCCACCGCGTACATCTTCTCTTCGTAGTCCACCTGCAGGGGGAAGAAATCGATGCCCTCGCGCGGGGTCTTGGACATGCAGACCGTCACCATAACGGCCGTTTCGCCGCAGCGTACCACGCACGAGCCGTTTGCCTGTTCGGTGTACTTGCCCGTCTCTATCACGACCTCGCGTGCGCCTACGTTCATCCTGAATTCTTTGTAGTTCATTGCTTTTATCTCCTTCATCATTAACGCCTTTCGTTCTTTGTCCCCCGCCCCTTCGGCGGGAGGACGGGCGGGAGCGCACGCGGCGCGCCCCGCAAAAAAAGAGCGGCGAAAAACCGCTCTTTTTCAAGCTTACTTTCTGAGCTCGAGCGCCGCGACAACGGCACGATACCGCTCGATGTCCTTCGCCTTCAGATAGTCCAAAAGACCTCTGCGGCGGCCGACCATCTTCAACAGCCCGCGACGGGAATGGTTGTCCTGTTTGTGGACTTTCAGGTGCTCGTTCAAATGATTGATGCGCTCGGTCAGCAGCGCGATCTGCACTTCGGGCGAGCCCGTATCCCCTTCGTGGGAGGCGAATTTTGCGATGATTTCGCGTTTTTCCATTTGCGTTTACCCTCCTATGGAATGTGGCGCGCAATGCCAAGAGAAACGTGGAGAGCGTTTTTCCTCGCATACGTCCTTTTAAGGATATCATATTTTTTTTTGCTTGTCAAAGAAATTTGCAAGCCTTTTACGCTTTTTAAAAAAGATTTTGCGCCTTGCGCGCGGCGAAAGGCGCAGACAGCCGAACGGCGTGCGCAGGGCACGCCGCCCCTCCTTTACAATATAAGGAGAGTAAGATAACCCGTGCCGATAAGAACGGCCAAAAACGCGGCGTTGAACAGCAAAAATTTTACAAGATAGCGCCCCGTTTCGCCGGGATGCATCCTACGATACGTATTCAGAGTGATCAGACTTGCAAGCGAGGCGATGGGCGTTCCCAGCCCGCCCGCATTGACGGCAATGAGCAATGCCGGATAATTTTGCGTGAACTTGGAGAGAAGCACCGCCGAGGGCACGTTGGAGATCACCTGGCAGGTGAGCACCCCCACGGCAAGCGGATCGCGCGCGACGAGGGCGCCCAGCGTGCGTTCGACGGCAGGAATGCGCGCCAGGTTGCCCGAAAACACAAAAAAGGCGCAAAAGGTGAACAGCAGCGCATAATCCACGCGAAGCACCGCGCGAAAATCGAGCGCCAGCAGCGTCACCGTCACCGCCAGCAGTCCCCAGTAGTAAGGAAATACCCGAAAGACGATCAGCAGCGAAAGCGCAAACAGCGCGGCGTACACGCCGACGCGCCACATGGGCGGCCGCGCATGCGGCTGCGTCTGCACCTCGGCAGGCTGCGGCTTTACAAACAGGCACACGGCCAGGATCAGCACGAACGCTACGGCAAACGGCAGCGCCATGATCTTAAAAAATTCGCCCGTGGAAACGGCATAATAGGAGTACAGGTATAAATTTTGCGGATTGCCGAAGGGCGTGAGCATGCCGCCCAGGTTGGCGGCGATATTCTGCATGACGAACACAAAGGCCGTAAGTTTTTTGTTGCCGCACGAATCGAGCACAAAATATCCCAGCGGCAAAAAGGTGACGAGCGCCATGTCGTTGGCCATGATCATGGAGCCGAAGTATGTAACGAACACGAGAGCAAGCGCAATATTGCGCATATTTTTAAAGCGCCGAACGATGATATCGGCCAGCCACTCGAAAAAGCGGATGTTTTTAAAGGCGGACACCACCGCCAACGTGCAAAAGAGGCAGGCAAGCGTGCTCCAATCGAAATAATCGGCATACGCCGCGTCGAACGGCACAAAGATACACGTGACCGCCGCCGCCAAAAGCGCTACGATGAGCACGATGTTGCCCTTTACAACGTGCCAAAGCCGTTCGAACCACTCCCCCGCGCGCCTCCTTGCGCGCGCGCCGCCCTGTACATGCATGTCCTTCCTCCTGCCGGGTACGGCAGCCGAAAACCGCCCTCCCGATACCGGCGAACAGCGTAGCACAATCGCACCCGAAAGGCAAGCGAATCGCACGCCTTTTTGCAAGGGTTTTAAAAAATTTTTGCCGCCGCGCGACATGCGCGGCGGCCGGGCTTCAATGCCCGAACAGCTCGTTTTTCTGCCCGATCAGGGCGGGAACTTTTGCAAGATAGGTGGGGATATCTTTCGGGCTCCCCAGACGTTCGATGCGCCCCTCGTTCAAAACGACCTTCTTGCTTACGGCGTTGGCGCCCACGGCCGGATTATCGGCGCTCTCCTCCATGACGTCCACGTTGTACACGCAGGCGTGCCCCGGCTTTGTCCAGCCCACGTTTTCGTGCGCGCCCGCCATGTACTTTTGCCGATACAGGTAATACGGTTCGTATCCGGCCGCGGTGAGCGCCGTCCGCGAATAGGCGATCATATCGGCCAGCGACCCTTCCGCCAGCCGCTGCGTCTCCTCCTTTAATTTCGCCCCCTTCTTCAAGCACAGCGTATGTACGGTAATGTTGTGGGGAGAGAGGGCGATCGCGCGGTCCACGCTGTCGCAGAACGCCGCAAGCGGCTCTCCCGTAAGCCCCGCGATCAGATCGCAGTTGACGGAAAACCCGTACGGACGCGCCATTTCGAACGCCTCGTAAATTTGCGCCGCGGTGTGCCTGCGGCCGATCGCCGCCAGCGTCTTATCGGAAAAGCTTTGTGCGTTGATGCAGATACGCGTGACGCCGTACGCCCTGCACAGGGCAAGTTTTTCGGGCGTGAACGTATCGGGACGGCCGGCCTCCACCGTATATTCGCAGCCGTTTGTGCGCAGCGGCGCCACGGCGCGCAGCACGGCCTCCAGTTCCTCCGTCTCCAGCGCAAACGGCGTTCCGCCGCCGATATATACCGAGCGAAGATTGCCGATCAGCGGCACGATCGCCTTCAACTCCCGGGAGATGGCTTCAATGTAGGCGGGAAGATACTGTTTGGTGGCGGCGACGGGCGCGGTAATGAACGAGCAATATTCGCACTTTGTGGGGCAGAACGGCAGCGACACAAACAGATCGCTGTTTCCCGCACGCCGCTCGTATATCCCCTTCTGTGCCTCGAGCACGCGGCGCACCAGCGCGCGGTTCTCCTCCGAAACGCCCATTTCGCAAAACAGCGGCTCAAACGGTCGGCCGGCCTCCAGCTCGGCATAAGCAAGGCGGGTGGGACGGATCCCCGTCAGCGCTCCCCATGGAAGCTGCTTGCGAAACCGCTCGGAAAGGACGCCGTACAACGCCAGCTTGGCGTAGCGCTTACACAGGCTCTTGCGGTGCAGCTCGTCGGAAAAGGAGGCGGCGTGCCGAAAGACGCGGCGCTCTCCCTCGCACGTCACGACATTGACGAACGCGCCGTCCGCATACGATCCGTCGTGCACGATCGCAAGTGCCTCGGCGCCCTCGAACAGACGCACCACGTCCATCAGTTCGGGTTCCAGATAGGCCACGTTGCTCTTCAACATGACAGCCACCCGTTGTGCGCCCTCTCGTACGAGAGCGTCGTATCGTCGCCGTGCCCGGGGCACACGGCATAGTCGCCCTCCAGGGCCGCCAGCCGCCTCAGACTGCGCGCGAGTGCCGCGCCGTCGCCCGTGGGCAGATCGCACCGACCCACTCCGCCGGCAAACAGCGTATCGCCCGTAAACAGCGTATCGCCCGCAATAAAACAGGCGCTGCCGGCCGTATGGCCGGGCGTGGCCATGACACGGAACGGGATGCCGCACAGCAGCACTTCCTCGCCGTCCTTTACCGTAAAATCGATGCGGAACGAGGGCACGGGTACGCCGAACGCCGCCGCCATGTTGTCCGCCCCCGCAACGAGCGGCCGTTCCTCCAAAAGACATCCCACCTTTGCGCCGGCCGCCTGCAGGGCGGCGCAGCCGCCGATGTGATCGAAGTGACCGTGCGTAAGCAGCACGCGATCCACCCGCAGTCCGCGGCGGCGCGCCTCATCGAGGACGCGCGGCTGAGCGGGGTCTATGGCGACGGCGGACGTTCCGTCCGCCGTAACAAAATAACAATTTGCCGCAAAACCTTGCGGATATACTTTTACGATCTGCATATCTTCCTCAATTTGCCATGCGGTGTACGTCCAATATCTTTTCGTGCGCACGGATCTTGCCGATCAACACCTCCACGTCCTGGCGGCTGAGCAGGCTGACCGTCACCTCCACGATGGCAGAATTGTTTTTATCATACCGACCGTTGATGGAGGTGATCTCCAATTTCATTTCGGAGACGGAGGCGGAAATGGCCGAGAGCGCGGCGCCCTGATCCTCCGCCGTGACTACGATGGCGGCCTTAAAGCGGGCCTCGCCCTCCTGTACGATCCACTCCGCCGACTGCAGACGGGCAGGATCGGCGTTCTTCATGTTGGGGCAGTCTTTGCGATGGACCACGATCCCCCTGCCCCGCGTGACAAAGCCGACGATCTCGTCGCCGGGCACGGGCGAACAGCAGCCCGCAAACGACACCAGCATGCCCTGCATGCCGTTGATGGTGACCGAGCCCTTGGCGTTTTTGGCCTTGAACGGCTGCGGTACGATGGGCGCGGGCGCCTCCTTGCGGAAGTAATCGAGCAGTTTAAAGAGCACCTGGTTGACGGAAATGGCACCGTAGCCGACCGCGGAAAACATTTCGTCCTGCGTATCGAACGAGAGTTTTTCGGAGATCTTTTTAAAGCTCTCGGAGGTAAGCAGTTCGGAAAGCGAAGCGCCGCGGCGCTTGGCGGCCTCCTCCAGCATGCTACGCCCCAGTCGGATGTTCTCCTCCTTCATCTCCTTTTTATAAAAGGATTTTATTTTGGCGCGCGCCGACGACGACTTGATAAATTTTAACCAATCGCGCGAAGGGCCCTTGCTGTTGGGCGAAGTGATGATCTCTACCACGTCGCCCAATTCAAGCTTGCTGTTCAGCGGAACGATCTTGCCGTTCACCTTGGCGCCCGTGCACTTGTTGCCCACTTCGGAATGGATGGCGTAGGCAAAGTCGACGGGCGTGGCCCCGGCGGGGAGCGATATGACCTTGCTCTGCGGCGTGAACACCAACAGCTCGGTGCTGTACAGCTCACCTTTTACGGTGTCCATAAACTCTTTGGAATCTTTCAGGCCGCCCTGCAGTTCCATCACCTCGCGGATCCACGCAATGCGCGCATCGAGCGACGACTCTTCCTCGCGGTTCTCCTTATACTTCCAGTGCGCGGCGATACCGTATTCCGCCGTACGGTGCATCTCTTCGGTGCGGATCTGGATCTCGAAAGGCTGTCCGAAGTTCGTGACGACCGTGGTGTGCAGCGACTGATACAAGTTGGGCTTGGGCGTGGCGATATAATCTTTGATACGCCCGGGAACGGGCTTCCACTTTTTGTGGATCTTGCCGAATACCTCGTAGCACTCGTCCACCGTGCCCACGATCACCCGAACCGCCGTTAGGTCGTAGATCTGCTCGAGCGTCTTGTGCTTATCCTTCATCTTTTTATAGATGGAGTAAAAGTGCTTGGGCCTGCCGAACACTTCGCCGTGGATGTTGCTCTCCGTCAGAATGGCGTTGATCTCCTCCACGACGTAATCGACAAAGCGATTGCGTTCTTCTAACTTTTGATGGATGTTCTCTACCAAAAACTCAAACGCGGCGGGATCGAGATATTTTAAGCACAGGTCTTCGAGCTCGCACTTGATCTGCGAAATACCCAGCCTGCCCGCAATGGGCGCATAGATATCCAGCGTTTCGTTGGCCATGCGCTGCTGTCGCTCTTTGGAAAGATAGTTCAGCGAACGCATATTGTGCAGGCGATCGGCGAGCTTGATGATGATGACGCGGATATCCTTTGCCATCGCCATAAAAATTTTGCGGAAATTTTCCGCCTCTTCCTCTTCCTGCGACTTGAATACAAATTTTTCCAGCTTGGTCACGCCCGCCACCAGCGTCAGCACGTTTTCGCCGAACGCACGGCGCACGTCCTCCTCCGTGGCACCGGTATCTTCGATGACATCGTGCAGCAGCGCGGCGGCGATCGTGTCGGCGTCCAGCCCCAAATCGACCAAGATCTCCGCCACGGCGCACGGGTGGATAAAGTACGGTTCGCCCGATGCCCGCTTCTGGTTGCGATGCGCTTCGCGTGCAAAGTCGTAGGCGCGCAGCAGCATGTCGCGCTCTTCACCCGCATAATGCTCGTAAATTTTCATGAGTACGGATTCCACGTTACGCCTCCTGCAGGCGGACCACCGCCGAATAGAGCTGCGAATGCCTGAGTTCCGTCTTCTGCCCGCGGAAGAGGCGCAGCGCGCCGCCCGACAGCGATACGATGCCCAGCTCTTCAAACACCGCCAGCGCAAACACAAACTGTTCGGGCGCAAACCCGAGGGAACCACAGTGCACGGCGACCTCGGCGCACGAATCGCCGAACAGCCCCTGTGCCGTGCGCAGCGCCGCAAAAATTTCCAACAGATCCTCGCGCCGGGTCGAAAGTTCCAAAAGCGCCCTGTAACCGCAGATCTCGCCGTTGACGGCCGCCTCCGCCCCGTCGGCGCCCGGCAACAGTGCGGCGGGCTCGTCCAAATACACCACGCTGCGGAAGGCCGAGAGATCGGCGTCGGGGTCGGGCGCATACAGTACCACGTTTTCGGGATTGACCGACGACAGGCGGAACGCCTCGACGGGCAGATCCGCAAGGGAGGGAAAGGCCTGCAGCGTATCGCGACGGTAACATACGGCACACAGCCCGTAGGCGCACGCCGCGCGCCGCTGCGCGATCAGCTCGTCCAACGCGCGCGTCCGATACGTACCGCGAACATGACCGCCGCAGGCGGAGCGCAGCAGGTTTTCAAACGCCTCCTCCCGCGCGTCGCCCCCCTCGGCAAACGCCGCGCGCACAAACCCCTTTAAATATTCTTTGCCGCGGAATTTGGAGAGATTGTATTCAAACACCAGCGTCTTTACAAGGCCGCTGCGCAGCAATTTTAGATCTTTTGCCCCGTTGAAATACATGAGGTCCAGGCCGCCCGCGCTCATCGAAAGATGGGGCGACTGCGGCTTGACGGGGGCGGCCGAAAGGCTTTCGGCCCGCATGGTGAACAACGGCCTGCGATTTCCCACCCCGAACGGCTCCAGCAGCGCAAGTTCGCGTGCAACGCGGGCATGATCCTCGCCCTCGCCCGCCACATACAGTTTTGCCGCAAAATCTTCACGCGGGTGATGCGCGCCGATCCAATCGTCCAGCGCCCGCTTCAGCGCCTCAAACCGATCCGCGCGCACGTTGACGCCCGCCGCCTGCGAATGCCCGCCGAATTCTTCGATCAGCGCGGAACAGCCCTTTAACGCCTCAAAAATATTGATGCCGTCCACACTGCGCGCGCTGCCGCGGAGCATATCGCCGCGCCGCACGAACAGCAGGGCGGGACGGGAGTATTCCTCGGCGAGCCGCGCGGCGACAATGCCCACAAAACCCGCATTCCATCCGTCGCCGTCCAACACGATCACGTTGCCGTACGCACCCTCGGCGCGCAGTTTCGCCGCCGCCTGTGCATACAGTTCGTCGCAGGCGCGCTGCCGCTCTGCATTGTAGAGGTTGAGCTTTTCGGCCAACGCGGCGATCGCCTCTTCGTTTTCCGTCGTAAACAGCGCCAGCGCGGCATGCGCATCCCCCATGCGGCCCGCGGCGTTTACGCGCGGGGCGATGGTAAAGGCAAGCGTCTGCGCCGTCACCTCGGACGCCTTCCCCAACAGCGCGGCGATCGCGGGGCGCGGATGCGCCTCGATGCGCTTTAACCCGGCGGCGACGATATCGCGGTTTTCGTCCCGCAAAGGCACGCTGTCTGCCACGGTAGAAATGGCCGCAAAGTCGGAAAACTCCAGCGCGGCGTCGCCCAAAAGCGCCATGGCCAGCTTAAAGGCCACCCCCGCGCCGCACAGGTTGTCGTACGGGTAGTCGTCTGCAAACTTGGGATTGACGGTAATGCAGTCGGGCAGACGGTCGGGCAGCTCGTGATGGTCGGTGACGATCACATAGGCGCCCTGCTCTTTGGCGTAATCCACCTCGTCCGCGTTGGAGATGCCGCAATCTACCGTGATGATGAGATCGGGCAAAAATTCATCGAAAATCCTATCGAGCGCCGCAACGCTCATGCCGTACCCCTCCGCCCGCTCGGGCACGTACAAATACGGCTCGATCCCGAACGCGCGCAGCGCGCGGGAAAGCACCGCCAGCGCCCCTATGCCGTCGGCATCGTAATCGCCGAACAGCGCCACCCGCCACCCCTCGTCGCGGGCGCGCGCGATCAGCTCGACCGCCTCGCGCATGCCGCGCATCAAAAAGGGCGAAAGCAGGCGGCTTTCGGAGGGATGCAAAAAAACCCGCATCTTTTCCTCGCTGTCCATGCCGCGCGCATACAAAAGCCGCGCCGTCGTTTGGGTGATGCCCAGCGAATCGGCGCACGCGGCGCATACCGACAGGTCCTGCGGGGAAAATTCAAATTCACGTACGAGTTTTTTCATGATCTCTTTGTTAGCGAAAACGGCGGGAGTGCCCGCCGTGGATCGTTATTCTGCAAAGGGCCGCACGTCAGCCGGAAATTTTTTCTGCCGATGCGTCCTTGTCGGATCTGGATTTTTCGGACTTGGTCTTGCCCGCATAACGTCTGCGTTTGGCCTTTAACCGGTCGAACGCCGCCTTGACGGGCACATGCAGTGCGGGTGCAAACAGCATGGAGGAATACGCCGTAAGCGCAAAGCATGCAATGGCGGGCGCCGCGATCAGCGCGCCCCCTACGGGGATACACGCCGCGCACACCGCAAACACTGCGGCCAGCACGCCGGAGATCGCAAGCACCGTTTTATCGGTGGCGGCACACGCCTCGCCGACGGCGTCGCCTGCCGGAAGCGAAGCGGTCGCGGGCTCCTTTGCGATATCGCGCAGTTTTGCGCAGCGCACCAGCCACAGCGCCACCGATACGACGGCCGCAATGGCCGCAAACAGCAGCGGGGCAAAGGAATACACGGGAATGCGTGTGATCGCAAAGAATGCAAGAGTCAGCAGCGCGTCGTGCACGCACATGGTGAGCCCCGTAACCGCGGCCCCCGCGCCGAAGCGCAGCCCCACATATACGAGCGCCACCACAACACCCACGGCAAGGCCCACGGCACCGCGCCAGATCGCCTCGTTCATGCTCTGGTTGACCAGCGTATGCGAGGAGACGTTCACCTCCGCCGCAGCGGGGAAAGTCTGCGCGCCGAGCGCAGCCTCCACCTCCGTGCGGATCGCAGTCACGGCGGCGGCGAGATCGGCGTCGTCCGTATCCGCGGCAAACGTATAGCGCAGCAGCCAGCCGGCGCCGGTGGGCGTAAAGCCCGTCTGCGTGGACGAAACAGGCGCAGACTGCTCGTCGAGCAGCGTCTTATCGTCGTAGCGCAGGCCATTTTGCTCAAACGCCGTTTCGCAGATCTCTTCCAGCGTCTCTTCCCCGTCGGGCGCAAGCGCAACCGAAACATTGTACGAGACGTCTACCGTTTTGCTTTCGGGACGTTCGGCGCTCGTGTTGAATCCGAGCAGCGCAAACAGCACGATCCCCGCAAGCAGGATGACCGCCGACACGGCGATCCATACGGGAAACAGTTTAAAGGTCCTTGCGGGTTTATTCATCCTCGTATTCCTCCCGCTTGAAATTGCAGAAAGCGCCGGGACGTTTGGTAAACGCCATCATGATCGCCCAGGTAAAGCGATTCACCAGCAGCGACCCCAGCCCGGAGAACACCGCCGCAAGCCCCAGAACGAATGCAAACGCCTGTACGCCCGTCAGCGCCACGGCGTACGTCAAAAAGGCGATCGCCGCCACAACGATATGCAGGTCGAACAGCTTCCAAAAACTTTTTTTATAGCCGGTCTTTACCGAAGAGACTATGGTCTTACCCAGCGCGTATTCCTTGCGCGCCGCTTCAAACGTCATGGCGTTGCTGAACGAAAGCAGCACCGACGCCAGCATGAAGGCGAGGAAGGTCTCTACGCTCAGATACAGGAACGGGATCGCCCATACGCACAGCACCATGCCGAACAGGAACAACAGGTAGGTGTAGAGGTGCGCAAATGCCAGCCGCTTATAACGGACAAAGAAGAAGACCATCATGCCGACGAAACACACGCCGAAGGCGACGTACATCAGCGTCAGGGCGTTCCCGCCGTACTGCGCCGGATGCATGTAGGCGCTTCCGACGGTAAACGAGAGATCGTTCTGCGTGCCGCGGATGGCCGTATCGAACAGGATGGCCGTGGCCTTGGCAATACCGGGCGTATAATTTGCGCTGGTGATATAGATTTCGTTCTGATCGAACGTCTCGCTGACGGACATCGCCACCAGCCGGGTATCCCCTACATAAAAGTAAACGGTACCCGACTCCTCCGCCGCACCCGCGGTGGCCTCCGCAAGCGCCGCGCGGCCCTTATCGGTAAGGCGGACCATCACATAGGCCGATTCGCCAACCGCACGCGACGACACGCTCTGAATATAGTCTGCCACCGTCTCGTTGGTACGCATCGAAAATATGTCTTCCGCGGCCGCCTCGTCGGTGCCCGCAGCATAGCGAATGGAAAGCTCGCCCGTGTAAGCAAAGTGATTGATCGCCGTATATTCGCCGTCCATCATCTCCGGCAAAAATACCTGTACGGTGAACTCGTCGCGCACTTCCACGCGGGCGCCGTCCACCTGCAGGCGCTCCACGCGCTCGCACAGCGTCTGTACGGCCGACGAAAATTCGGTGCGGAAACTTTCGATCACCGCGCCGTCGTCGTTGCAGGCTTCGCCGATCTCCAGATACAGTGCGCCGTCTTCATCGGGATAGCGCATATAGCGCGCCTCGTACTCCTCGCGGTCGGCTTCGTCGGCAAATCCGTCCAGATCCGTCTCGTACTCTTCGGCCGAAATAACGCCCTCGGGATAATATACCACGGAATATCCGCCCCCGATCGGCGTATCGTTCGCGCCGTAAACATTGCCCAGATCGGCGTCCTTTGCCGTCATGCGGATGATGGAAGTAAACTCGTACATGCCGTCCGGTCCGTACGAAAACGAAACCGTACAAAGAAAGCACAAAACGGCGATCAACAGGGTATACAACACCAAACATACCGCCGATTTTATCTTGCCCATTGCCTCCTCCTATATGGTAACCGGAAAACGCCCAAATGATATTCGGAAAATTCTCACCCAATCATTATATAAAAAACGGGCGCGCCCGTCAAGCCGAAACGCGCCGCTTTTCAAATTTTTTCGCCTAATTTTCGCGTGCGCGGCGTGCGGCAAGCACGTGCATCGCGCATTCGATGCGCTTTTTCATCATGGCGCACGTCATCTCGTACGGCTCGTCGATATCGCCGTTGTAATGATAGTTGTTGGCGCTGCAGCCGCCCGAACAAATAAACTTTGCAAAACAATCCGCGCACTTTTTGCGCGTAAACAGACAGGACGAGGCAAATTTTTGGCGCAGCCCGGGGTCTACCTTCCCCTCGAACACGTTGCCCATTTTCCACGCCTTGTCCCCCGCAAACTGGTGACAGGGGTAAATATCGCCGTTGGGAACGACGGAAAAATACTCGTTTCCGGCGCCGCAGGCAGAGACGCGCTTTTGCAGGCAGGGACCGCCCTCGAGGTCGACGTGGAAATGGAAGAAAGAAAATCCCCTCCCCTCCGCTTCGCGGCGGATATATTCGTCGCAGAGCGTTTCGTACTCTCTTTGAATGGCGGGCAGGTGTTCTTCGCGGATCTGCAGCTCGGGAATATCGGTGACGACGGGCTCCAGCGAGAGCGACGTAAATCCCTGATCGGCCAAAAACAGCACGTCTTTGGAAAAATCGAGGTTTTTGGCCGTAAACGTGCCACGCACATAATAGTGCTTGTCCCCACGCAGGCGGACAAACTTTTTGATGTGGTCGATCACGGCGTCGAAACTGCCCTTGCCCGAAACCGTCTTGCGCACGGCGTCGTGCACCTCTTTGCGGCCGTCGAGCGAAAGCACCACGTTCTCCATTTCGTCGTTGAAAAAGGCGATCACCTCGTCGTTCAGCAGCAGGCCGTTCGTGGTCGTGGTAAACAAAAAGCGCTTGCCGCGTTTGGCCGCCTCTTCCTTGGCGTAATACACCGTATCGCGCACCACGGAAAGATTCATCAGCGGTTCGCCGCCGAAAAAGTCCACTTCCAGCACCTTGCGCGCGCCGCTGTTGGCAAGCAGAAAATCGATGGCTGCCTTAGCCGTTTCGAGCGACATCATCTCGCGCGCGCTGTGGTACGCCCCCTCATCCGCAAAACAGTACTTGCAGCGCAGGTTGCAGTCGTGGCACACGTGCAGGCAAAGCGCCTTGGCTTCGTGCGGTTTTGCGGGGGCGACGGTCGTTTCGTCGGCATAGAGCAGGCCTTCGGCCTTCAACCCGTCGATATCGGCGAGGACCTGCCGCAGTTCCTCGTCCGAAAGCGCGGTCGGCTGCCCCTGCAGCACGCGGGCGGTCGCCTCGTCGCAGGCGTGCAGCGCGCCGCTGCCCGTATCGTAAACATAATAAAATTCGTGATATTGAAATACGTGGACCATATTTAAAACAGGAAAAGCCCGCAAAAATGCGCCGCATTTTTGCGGGAAAACGGTAAGGAAAGAGCAACGCCGAAGCGCTGCCCTTGCGCATTGTGTTGCCGCGCGTTACTTTCTTTCGATCTTTTCTTCTCTCGTAACGCGCTCGCAGGACTGGTTCCCCACGGTGCAGCTCGTTTTGCAGGCAGACTGGCAGGTGCTTCTGCACTCGCCGCAGCCGGTCACCTTTTTTTGTTGCGGTTTTGCGATGGTACGGATCATGGTATATCTCCTAAATGCAGTTTGTTTCCTGTATTATACACCGCCGCGGCGGGATTTGCAAGCATTTTTTTATTCTTTGTGCAATTTCGCCCCGGCAAGCGCGCCCAGCCCGCCCAAAAGGGCGCAACCGGCCAGCTCGGCGGCAAACAGCGCGCTCAGGCGAAACCCGCCCCCTATGGCGGCGAACAACAGCATGGTGACGACAGCGGCCAGCGCTCCGGCCGCAAGCCCCTTGAAAAACGCCCGCTCGCGGCGGATAAACGCCATGCAGAAAGCGAATGCGCCCGCCCCCTTCAGCATATGATTGACGGCCAAAACAATGCCGTCCGCAGGCGCATACGCGCGCACGAACACCGCAAACAACGACATGGCCACCAGGCAGAACAGCGTACAAAACAGCGCCGCAAGCGCAATTTCGCGCAGAGCACGGCGAACAGATTGTTCCATAACGACCTCCGTATACTCTACCGTATGCGCCGCCGCCCGCCGTTATGCATCCCGTCTGCCGCAGCGGAACCCCGCGGCGCATAACGGACATGCCGGCGTCTTCATTTTCGGGCAGCAGATCCTCTGTACCCGGCAATACACAAGCCGCGCCCGAGAGGACGATTCGGCGATCGTGCGGTCGCCGCTTACGCCCGCAAACAAGTCCCGCACGCCCCTTCCTCTATCCATGTCCCCCTTGCAAAGGAGAGGTGACTTGCCGAAAGCCCTTCTTCCACGGCTCCCCTTTGCAAGGGGAAGTGACTTGCCGAAGGCAAGTCGGAAGGGATTTGCTCGCGCCCCCTGTTTGCGGCCCTCCCGCCTCACGCCGTTCGGTACCCTCCCTTACGCAGGGAGGGCAAGTGGAAGGGACCGCCTCTATTCGGCGCCCTCCTCGGGCGAGCGTAGGCGGAAAGGTCGCCGCCCCTTCACGAACAGGGCTTCCGCAAAGACCGAAAGTGCTTTTACAGGACGGCCGCAAAGAGATCTTTTATAACTTTTCTTATCGCCTCTCACCCCCCGCGGCGATCACGGTAGGGCGTTTTCATAACAAACAGCGCGCCGAAAACGGCGCGCTGCGGTCGGTCGTATTTTTTTATTTGTCCTTTTTGGGTTCGGACGCGGGGTCCGCATTTTCGGCGGACTGCCCGGCGGGCGCTTCATCCTGCGCGGGCGTCTCGTCCTGTGCGGGCGCTTCGTCCTGCGTCTTTCCGTTTTTGGCGGCCTCTTTGGCGGCGGCCTTGGCCTCTTTTTCGGCCTTGCGCCTGGCCTCGGCCTCTTCGCGTGCGATCTGCGTGGGCCCCTTGGCGTCCGTCTGATACAGGCACTGGGTATCCATCTTTACATACGATTTTCCCGAAGCTTCGCTGCCCGTTTCGATGATGATCGTATTATCGTCGCACACCTCCACGACGATGCCGCATATACCGCCCGTCGTCTTTACCTTATTGCCGGGACGGATGGCCTCGATCTGCTCCTCATATTCCTTTTGGCGCTGTTTGCTCTTTCTGTTGGCAAAAATAAACGCAACGGCGATCAGGAGTACGGCGCCCACGATCAGCACGATCGGCAGCCAATTTTCGCCAAATCCGCCGCCGGCGGCGTCGGTGGCGTCGTCTGCAGTCTCTGCAAGCAATGCGATCCAATCCATTGTCTTCTCCTTTTCGCACGGCCGCAACCGTACGCCATTTAATAATAGCGGCTTTTTTAAAAATACGCAAGCAATTTACGGGTAATTTTTCCAATTTACACGCTTTTCATACGTCGGCGTGTCGCCCGAAACCCGCCTCGGCCCCCTGCTTTTTATAAAATTCGCGCACGTAATCGCGCACATAGCCGCCCAAAATGCTCTCGCGCAGGCCCTTCATCAGGCTGTGCAGATAGAAGATGTTGTGCAGCGAAAGCAATACCGCGCCCGTCATTTCGCCCACGTTGACCAGATGACGCAGGTACGCCTTGGTATAATTTTGGCAGCAGTAACAGCTGCAGTCGGGATCGAGCGGCGTAAGATCCTCTTTATACCTGCCGTTGCGCACGACCACCTTCCCGCGGGAGGTGAGCGCCGTCCCGTTACGGGCCACGCGCGTGGCAAGCACGCAATCGAACATGTCGATTCCGCGCAGGACCCCCTCTACCAGGCAGTCGGGCGATCCCACCCCCATGAGATAGCGGGGCACATCCGCGGGCAGTACGGGCTGCAGGTCGTCCAGCAACTCATACATGACAGACTTTGGTTCCCCCACCGAAAGACCGCCTATGGCGATGCCGTGCCGCACATACGGCAGACAGCGCGCCAGGCTCTCGCGCCGCAGATCTTTAAAAAAATTCCCCTGAACGATGGGAAAGAGCGCCTGCCGCGGCGAAGAATGCGCGGCGGAACAGCGCTCGAGCCAGCGGCCGGTGCGCTCCATGGCCGCTTTGGCCTGCTCGTACGTATAGCCGTATTCCGAGCACTGATCGAACGCCATGATGATATCCGAGCCCAGGTTGTGTTGGATGCGCATGGCGAGTTCGGGCGTAAACGTATGTCGGCTGCCGTCCACATGCGACGAAAAAGTGACGCCGTCATCGGTGATCTTGTTGAGCGACGAGAGCGAAAATACCTGAAACCCGCCGCTGTCCGTAAGGATGGGGCCGTCCCAGTTCATAAAGCGGTGCAGCCCGCCCGCCCGCGCGATCAGCTCGTCCCCCGGGCGCATGTACAGATGATAGGTGTTGGAGAGGACGATCTGCGAGCCGATCCGTTTCAGCGTATCGGGCAGCAGCCCCTTTACCGTAGCCTGCGTGCCGACGGGCATGTATACGGGCGTTAAAATATCGCCGTGCGGCGTGTGGAACACGCCCGCCCGGGCGCCCGTTTCGGGATCCGTCTTTTGCAGTTCAAAAGAAAAAAATTCGTTGTTCATATCAAAAAATCGTTTGCAGGCGGAACATGCGGAACGCCGCGAGGGAGCGCTCCCGTCCGTACGTGACCAAGCAAAACCGTACCTGCGGCAAAGAGACGCAAACCTTATACGATCATCATCGCGTCCCCGAACGAAAAGAACCGATACCCCTCCTCCACCGCGATTTTATAAACGCGGAGCATCTCCTCGCGCGAGGAGAGGGCGGATACCAACATCAGGAGGGTACTTTCGGGCAGATGGAAGTTGGTGATCAGCGCGTCGACGCACTTAAAGCGATAGGGCGGATAAATAAAAATTTCCGTATTCCCCTTGCAGGCGTGCAGAAAGCCGCGCTCGTCCGCCACCGTCTCCAGCGTACGCACCGAAGTCGTGCCGACGCATACGATGCGCCGCCCCTCACGCTTGGCGCGATTGACGATGGCCGCGGCCTCTTCGCTCACTTCGTAGTACTCGGCATGCATTTTATGGTCGAGCACGTTCTCTTCCTTGACGGGGCGAAAGGTCCCCAGCCCCACATGCAGAAGCACTTCGGCGACCTCCACCCCCTTTGCGCGGATGCGCTCCAGCAGTTCGGGCGTAAAGTGCAGCCCGGCCGTGGGCGCGGCGGCCGAACCGGTCTCGCGCGCGTACACCGTCTGATAGCGCTCGGGATCGCTGAGCTTTTGTCGGATATAGGGCGGGAGCGGAACGGTCCCGGCGCGTGCAAGCGCGTCTTCGAACGCACCCGTATAAAAAAATTTTACGATGCGCTCTCCCGACTCGGTGACGGAGCGCACCTCCAACGAAAGCGCTTCGTTTACCGTAAGGCGCGCGCCGACGCGGCACTTTTTGCCGGGGCGCACCAACACCTCCCACTCGTCCAGCGAAAGCCGCTTTAACAGCAGCACCTCCGCCGCCCCGCCGTTCGCCGTGCGGACATACAGGCGCGCCGGAAGCACGCGGGTGCGGTTTACCACCAACACATCGCCCGCCCGAAGCTCGTCGGCGACGTCCCTGAAAATTTTATGTTCCACCGTTCCGGTGTCCCTGCGGTAAATGAGCAGTCGCGAAGCGTCGCGCGGGTCGGCGGGCGTCTGCGCGATGCGATCCTCGGGCAGATCGTACCAAAAATCGCTCTTTCTTAAAGTTTCCATATCAGTCGTTCGTATCAAATACCGAAAGCTGCGCGCGGTTTGCCGCGGGCATTTTGGCACCCATGTGCTCGTAACCGCCCTTTAAACACACCCTGCCGCGCGGCGTGCGCGCAAGAAAACCAAGCTGCATTAAATAGGGCTCGTACACGTCCTCGATCGTGTTGACATCCTCGTTGATGGTGGCGGCCAGCGTATCCAGCCCCGCCGGCCCGCCGCCGAATTTTTCGATGAGCGCCCGCAGCAGATTGCGGTCCGTCTCGTCCAGGCCCAGCTCGTCGATCTCCATCTGCGCCAGCGCGCGGCGGGCATCCCCCCGTGTAACGGTATGGCTGCCGGAGACGGCGGCAAAATCGCGCACGCGCTTTAACAGGCGATTGGCGATGCGCGGCGTCCCGCGCGAGCGGCGGGCGATCTCGTACGCGCCGTCCTCCTCTATGGCGATGCCCAGCGTCTTGGCGGAGCGCGCCACAATGCGCTTTAGCTCTTCGGGCGTATACATATCCAGCCGGCACATGATGCCGAACCGATCGCGCAGGGGCGATGAGAGCATGCCCGCGCGGGTGGTGGCGCCGATCAGCGTAAATCGCTTTAACGAGAAGCGGATGTTGCGCGCCGAAGGCCCCTTGCCGACGATGATATCCAACGCGTAGTCCTCCATCGCCGAATATAAAATTTCTTCCACGGCATGATTGAGACGGTGGATCTCGTCGATAAATAAGATATCCCCTTCGTTCAGATTGGTCAAAATGGCTGCGAGATCGCCCGAGCGCTCTATGGCGGGGCCGCTGGTCAGCTTGATCTGCGTACCCATGGTGTTGGCGATGATGTGTGCAAGCGTCGTTTTTCCCAGGCCGGGCGGGCCGTACAGCAGCACGTGATCGAGCGCCTCGCCCCGCGCGACGGCCGCCTGCATATAGATGGAAAGGTTTTGTTTTACCTTTTCCTGCCCCACATACTCCGCAAGCGTTTTGGGGCGAAGGATGTTTTCCTCCGCGTCGTACTCGCCCCTGGCGCTTGAAAGCAGGCGTCCCTCGTCAAATTCTTCCATCATGTCACATCCCCCTCAGCGCGGCGGCGATGATCTCTTCCAGCGAACGCGCGCCGCCCGCCTTGGCGCGGTCCACGGCGCGCGCGCTCTCCTGGCGCGTAAATCCCAAATTCATCAGCGCGGACACCGCGTCGTCGTCCTCGGCGGAGCGCGGCACGGTCACGCGGGCAGGCGACTGCTCTCCGCCCAAAATTTCGTCGGCGGAAATTTTTCCGTGCAATTCCAAAATAATGCGCTCGGCCGTCTTTTTGCCCAGCCCCTTCACCGCGGTCAGCCGCTTGGAATCGGCGGTATAGATGGCCTCCGTCAGGTCGGCGGGCCGCAACGCGGACAGCGCGGCGATCGCAAGCTTGGCCCCCACGCCCTGCACGCCGGTCAGCTTTAAAAACAGCTCCTTTTCGCGCAGATCGGCAAAACCGAACAGCGAAACGCCCTGTTCGGATACCTGCAGGTAGGTATACACCTCCCCTTCTTCGCCCTTGGGCACGCCGGAAAGATTGGCAAACGCCGCCCCAGAACAAATGACTTCGTAGCCTACGCCGTTTGCCTCCAGCAGTACATAGTCGGGCTGCAGCGAAAGCACCCGCCCTCTTAAATATCCTATCATAACCCTTCTCCGATGGGCCCCGCCGTCGCTGCGGAAAGGCCCCCTTTCACCCGCGGCGGCGCCCTACTTTATGCCGAACAGCGCCCCGAAGCGGCTGGTAAACGCATGGCACAGCGCCACGCCCAAGGCGTCGGCCGCGTCGTCCGGACGGGGCGGCTTGGGAAGGCGCAGGTGCGCCGCTACCACGCGCTGCATCTGTCCCTTGTCGGCGCCGCCGTACCCGGTAAGCGCCTGCTTGATCTGGTTGGGCGTGTACTCGAAGATACGCCCGCAGCGCTTGTTGCAGGTCAGCAGCATTACGCCGCGCGCATGCGCCACCGCGATCCCCGTGGTGACGTTTTTCGAAAAGAACAGCTCTTCCATCGCCGCCTCTTCCGGACGGAACTTATCGAACAGCGCGTTCACTCCCTCTTCGAGGATACACAGCCGCACGGCGAGATTTTCGTCGGGCGGAGTTTTTACCACGCCGTAATCCACGGCGGAACAGTTTCCGCGCGCGTCCTTTTCGATAACGCCGTATCCCATTGTGCCGATGCCGGGATCGAGCCCCAAAATGATCATGCCTTTATTGTAACGCAAAACGGGGCCGTCTGTCAAACAATTCCGCTCCGCTTTGCCGCAGCACGCCGCAAGATCCCCGCCGCCCTTTTCGGCGCGGCATCAAAACAGACGCAAAACGGCATACCGCGGCGTTTGCCGGCCGCCGCGGCAAAATCTTTTGCAAAACGGCGCAAAAACCCAAAAAATTCTTGCCTTTTGCAAAAAAGTCGGGTACAATAGATAAAAATCATAAAAAAGAGGCTCAATATCATGAAACTTTGGGAAGGTCGCTTCGACGCCCCCACCGCCGGCGACGCCGACGCATTCAACGAATCCCTCTCGTTCGATAAAAAGCTGTACCGCGCAGACATCACCGCGTCGGTCGCCCACGCCGCCATGCTGGGGCGGTGCGGCATTTTGCAGGCGGACGAATCGGACGTCATTCAAAAGGGTCTGCTGGAGATCCTTGCGGACATCGAAGCAGGGGCGCTTGCCGTGGAGGGCGCGGAAGATATCCACTCCTTTGTAGAGGGCGAATTGGTAGCGCGTATCGGCCAGGTGGGCAAAAAACTGCACACGGCGCGCTCGCGCAACGACCAGGTGGCCACCGATATGCGCCTGTATGCCCGCGCAAGCATCGACAAGGTCATCGGTCTGATCAAGGCGCTGGTCGAGGTGCTCGTAAAGCGCGCCAAAGAGAGCGTAAAGTACATTATGCCCGGCTTTACGCACCTGCGCAAGGCACAGCCCATCAACTGCGCGCAGTACTTTAACGCCTATTCCGAAATGTTTTTGCGCGATCTGGACCGCTTTTCCGCCCTGCGCAGGCGCATGAACGTCATGCCTTTGGGCAGCGCCGCCCTGGCGGGGACCTCGTATCCCATCGACCGCGAGATCACCAAAACTTTGCTGGACTTTGACGAAATTTCGCAAAACTCGCTGGACGCCGTATCCGACCGCGACTTTGTGGCGGAATACCTCTTTTGCGCCGCGCTGACCATGGCGCACCTTTCGCGGCTGTGCGAAGACACCATTTTATACACCTCCGAAGAGTTCGGATATTGGGAGATCCCCGACGCCTACTCTACGGGTTCCTCCATTATGCCCCAAAAGAAAAACCCCGATATCCCCGAGCTGGTACGCGGGAAAACGGGGCGCGTCTACGGCCATCTTATGGGCATCCTTACCGTCATCAAGGGGATCCCCCTGGCGTACAATAAAGATCTGCAGGAGGATAAGGAGGGATTTTTTGACGCAGAAACCGCCTTATGCAACAGCCTCTCCATTTATGCCGCCATGCTGGAACGCATCACGCTGAACGTAAACGCCATGTACAAGGCGGCCGGTATGGGCTATTCCACGGCGACCGACGTGGCCGACTACCTTGCAAAACGGGGCGTCCCCTTCCGCGACGCACATGCCGTTACGGGAAAACTCGTGCGCTACTGCATAGAACAGGGCAAATCGCTGCCCGCTCTTTCGCTGGAGGAATTCCGGGCCGTCAGTCCCGTGTTCGGGGCGGACATTTTGCAGACGGTGACGACGCGCGCTTCCGCCGAGGGCCGCGCCTGCGTAGGCGGATCTTCGGTCGGTGCGGCGCGGGCGGGCATCGCCTCGATCAAAAAACGGCTGAAACAGTATTAACCCCTGCAGCATAAAACCTTGCGGCGCCGCCGGGGCTCTTTGCCCCGGCGGTTTTTTGCCCGCAGCACGCCGCTTTCATAAGGACGGACGGCATGCTGCCGCGGCGCCGAAGGGGCGATCGGATAATTTTTTTGAATATATGCGCGTTATTTTGTATATGATACCGTTTTCGCGTGTAAAAATGCGGCAATGCGCCCCATTTTCTTGACAAAACCGCGTCGTTTTCGTATAATGATAAGAACCATACTTTTTTAAGGGGAGAGCGCTTATGAAGAAGATCGGAGCAGAAATTCTTATCGAATGTCTGAAAGAGCAGGGAGTAAGCACCGTGTTCGGGTATCCCGGCGGGACCGTGCTGGACATTTACGACGCCCTCTACCGCGACGGCACCATCAACCACGTGATCACTTCGCACGAACAGGGCGCGGCGCACGCGGCGGACGGCTATGCGCGCGTAACGGGCCGAACGGGCGTTGTGATCGCCACCAGCGGCCCCGGCGCGACCAACCTTGTAACGGGGATCGCCACCGCGTTTATGGATTCCGTCCCCGTCGTGGCCATTACGGGCAACGTAGGCATCACCATGCTGGGACGCGACTCCTTCCAGGAGATCGACATCTCCGGCATCACCATGCCCATTACCAAGCACAACTATATCGTAAAAGACGTCAATACGCTTGCAGACGTCATACGCGAAGCTTTTTTGATCGCCAATTCCGGCCGCAAGGGCCCCGTACTGATCGACATTTTAAAGAACGTACAGGTGGGCGAGGCGGAATACGAGCCCGCGATCCCCGCGGCGGCGCACAGCAAGCCCGTGCCCGCGAGCGCGCTGGAAAGCGCGGCGGCGGCGCTGAAAAAGGCGGAGCGCCCGCTGATCCTTGTGGGCGGCGGCGCCATTGCCTCCGACGCCTCGCGCGAGGTGGTCGCCCTTGCCGAAAAGCTGGACGCACCCGTGGCCTCCACCCTGATGGGGCTGGGAGCGTGCCCCGCGTCGCACCCGCTGTTTGTGGGCATGATCGGCATGCACGGCACCGCAACGGCGGCCAAGCTGTGTATGGAGAGCGACTGCATCCTTGCCCTCGGCACCCGCTTTTCCGACCGCGTCGCCCTGAACCGCGATAAATTTGCCGCCGGAAAGACGGTGATCCAAATCGATATCGACGACGCGGAGATCGATAAAAACGTCCCCGTCACCTACTCCGTTTTGGGCGACGTAAAACAGGCGCTCACCACGCTGCTGCCCATGCTGCAGCAAAAGCGGCGCAGTTTTTCCAAGACGGCGGCCGATTACCGCGCCGCAGAGCAAAAAAAGAACAGGACCGACGAGCTCGGCCACAAGGTGCTGATAGAGGCGGCGAAACTTGCCCCCAAAGACACGATCGTGGTAACGGACGTGGGACAGCACCAGATGTGGACGGCGCAGTACTACCCCATCGAACGGCCGCGCACCTTTTGCACGAGCGGCGGGCTCGGAACCATGGGCTACGGACTGGGCGCAGCCATCGGCGCGGCGTTCGGCAGCGGAAAACACGTCATTCTCGTGACGGGCGACGGCTGTTTCAACATGAACCTGAACGAACTCTCCACCGCCGTCACCGAAAATTTGCCCATTACCATTCTCTTGATGAACAACCGCGCGCTGGGCATGGTGCGGCAATGGCAAAAGCTGTTTTACAACAACCGCTTTTCGCAGACGGATATCCGCAAAAAGACCGACTACGTTAAGTTTGCCGAAAGCTTCGGCGCCAAGGGCTACGCCATCGAAAAGGAGGCGGACATCGCGCCCGTATTAAAAAAAGCGCTGGCGACCCCCTCGCCCGTGCTGGTGGACTGCCGCATTTCGAACGACGAAAATGTGCTGCCCATGATCCGCCCCGGCGCCACGTACGATACGATCATTACCGATTGGGAGGAAAAATAAGATGAATCAATATACGATCAGCGCGCTTGTCGCCAACAAAAGCGGCGTTTTAACGCGTGTGGCGGCGCTGTTTGCCCGCCGCGGCTACAACATCGAATCGCTCTCCGTATGCAAGACGGAGACGGACGCATTCTCCCGCATGACCATCGTTTTAAACGGCGACGACTATATCCTGGGCCAGATGATGAAGCAGATGGACAAGCTGATCGACGTGAAAAAAATAAAGCGCGTCGAAGAAGACGCGGTAAGCCGCGAACTGCTGCTGGTAAAGGTAAAGACCGATTCGGCGACCCGCTCGCAGATCCTGGAGATCAGCCAGATCTTCCGCGCCAAAGTCGTGGACGTCTCGATCGAGGCCACCATTTTAGAGCTGACGGGAAAGCCATCCAAGCTTGACGGCTTTGTGACCATGCTGCTTCCGTACGGCGTTATGGAGCTGGCGCGCACGGGCGTGACCGCCATTTCGCGCGGGAAGACGTGCATTCAGGACGAGACGGACTACAAAGAAAAAATTTAACGCGGCGCAGGGCGTCCGCCCCCCTTCCGAAACGGTCCTCGCAATGTCTCTCCGAACGCGGCGCCGGGCCCCTTACGATCGGTCGGACGGCGAAACGAGAGCGCCGCGGCCGCACACGGCCCCGTGCGGCCGTACATCGAAATCTTTATCCCGACGAGGAACGATATGAGCAATACGTTTACAAACGGCACCAATATGGCGGCACAGCGTTCGCTCCTGCGCGCGCTGGGCTGGACGGACTCCGAAATACAAAAGCCCATCGTAGGCATCATCTGCGCGCAGAGCGATATCATCCCGGGACATATGCATCTTTCGGAGATCGCGCGCGCGGTCTCGGACGGCGTACTGGCGGCGGGCGGCAAACCCGTCGTCGTGCCCTGCATCGGCGTGTGCGACGGCATCGCCATGGGGCACAAGGGTATGCGCTATTCCCTGCCCTCCCGCGAGATCATCGCCGACAGCGCCGAGATCTTGGCCACGGCACACGCCTTCGACGCGCTGGTATTTGTGGGAAACTGCGATAAGATCATCCCCGGCATGCTGATGGGCGCCGTACGCGTCAACCTGCCCGCGGCGTTTGTTTCGGGCGGGCCCATGCTGGCGGGCCGCAAGGACGGAAAAAAACTTTCGCTCTCCTCCATGTTCGAGGCGGTGGGCGCATATACCGCGGGCAAGATCGACGAAGAGGAACTCACCCGCTTTGAATGCGCCGCCTGCCCTTCGTGCGGGTCGTGCTCGGGCATGTTTACCGCCAACTCCATGAACTGCCTTTTGGAGGCGCTGGGCATGGCGCTGCCCGGCAACGGCACCATTCCCGCCGTGTACGCAAGGCGCCTTGCGCTTGCAAAACAGACGGGCGAGGCGGTGATGCAGCTGCTGAAAAACAACGTACGCCCGCGCGATATCCTGACGCCGACGGCGCTGAAAAACGCGGAACGGGTAGATATGGCCATTGGCGCATCGTCCAACTCGGTGCTGCACCTTTTGGCGCTGGCAAGCGAACTCGGCTTTACAAAAGAACAGATCTCGATCGACACCATGAACGAGATCAGCGCTCAAACACCCAACCTGTGCCGCCTGGCACCTGCAGGCGAGCACTACATCGAAGATCTCGGCGAGGCGGGCGGCATTTCCGCCGTCATCCGCGAACTCATCGACGCAGGCATGTTCGACGGCGCCGCGCAGACGGTAGCGGGCGTCACCCAGGGCGAGCTAACAAGCGGCGCGCGCGTGCGCGACGCGGAGATCATACGCCCCGTCTCAAACCCCTACTCTCCTTATGGCGGGCTGGCCATTTTAAAAGGCAACCTTGCAAGAGAGGGCGCCGTGGTAAAAAAGAGCGCCGTCGACCCCAAAATGTACCATCATACGGGCCCCGCGCGGGTGTTCGACTCGGAGGAAGACGCAATGGCAGCGATCTCGGGCAACAAGATCCGCGCGGGCGACGTGGTCGTCATCCGCTACGAAGGGCCAAAGGGAGGCCCCGGCATGCGCGAAATGCTCTCCCCCACCTCGTCCATCGTGGGCGCGGGACTGGGCGACACGGTGGCGCTGATCACAGACGGAAGATTTTCGGGCGCGACGCGCGGCGCGGCCATCGGACACGTCTGTCCCGAGGCGGCTGCGGGCGGCGCGATCGGCATCGTGCGCGAAGGCGATATCATTGAGATCGACATCGAAAAGGGCACCATCGACCTGCGCGTGCCCGACAAGGAGATCGAAACGCGCTTAAAAGCGTTCGTCCCCCTCGAAAAACCCGTCGAAGGGTACTTAAAGCGCTACCGCGCGCTCGTAACTTCCGCCTCGGACGGCGCGGTCTTCAAAAAAATGTGAATATAAAACAACGCCGCCCGTCTGCCGAAACAGACGGGCGGCGCTTTTGCGTCTTTTCTTAAAAATAGCGTTCCTCTTCGTCGCTGCGGCAGACGCGATAGCTCCAAAGCTGCATCCGCGCAAAATCAAGAGGGGCGACCTCGGCGAACGCCCCTTCCGCAAGTTCCTTTTTGACGATCCCGCGCGGCAGGAAGGCATAGCCGAGCCCTGCGGCGAGATAGCCCTTGACTTTATTGGAATTATCCACCTCAAAGGGAAATACGTGCCCCGCGGGGAAGATCTCCCTGAGGTATGCGCCGATCTCGGGCAAAGAGAAATTACACATCGCAAACGGAAGCGACGCAAGCTGACTGCGCGCGACTCCGTCCCGGAAACAGTTCTTGTCCGCCCGTACCAACAGCACGAGCTCGTCGCGGGAAAAGGGCGCGCACGAATAGCCGACGCGTTTGACGCTTTGGTACACGTACGCGACGTCCAAAAGCCCGTCGAAAAGCATCTCCAAAAGCCCCGCGCTGTGCCCCAGCGTAACGCGGTAGCCGCTCCCCGCCGCGATGCCTGCGAAGATGCGGTCTTTGAGCGCGTCCTCGTATACGGCGTTGGTCGCGCCGAGCCTTATCTGCCTGACGCCCCCTTTGACGGCGGCGCGGCAGGCATCCTCCATCTCCGTGATGCGGCGGGCATATTCGTAAAAGATCTTCCCTTCGTCCGTGAGCGCGACGCTGCGCATCTCCCGCCGCAAAAGGCGCGCTCCCGCCTCCCGTTCGAGTTCGGCGATGCGGTTGGTGATGGTCGACTGCGCCACGAACAGCTGTTCCGCCACCCGCGTGAAGTTTTTAAGTTTGACGAGCAACAAAAAGGTGCGCAAATTCTCGGTATTCATGATTCGATTTATAGATAGCCCCTATGCATTTATTCGTTTTGTAAATGATTGACGGCAGTATATCACATGTGATATACTTTTGTCAAACCGAATTTTTCAAGGAGACTACATATGGGAATGACGATGACGCAAAAGATCCTCGCCGCACACGCGGGGCTCGACGCCGTCACGGCAGGACAGCTGATCGAGGCGGAGCTCGATCTTGCGCTTGCAAACGATATCACCGCGCCCGTCGCTATAAAAGAGATGGAAAAGGTTGGCGGACATGTAAAATACCGCGACCGCGTGGCGCTGGTGATGGATCACTTTACGCCCAACAAAGATATCAAGGCCGCCTGCCAGGTAAAGTGTACGCGCGCCTTTGCGCAGCGCGAAGGGGTGGAACACTTTTTTGACGTGGGACAAATGGGCATCGAGCACGCGCTGCTGCCCGAACGGGGCCTGGTAGGCGCGGGCGACTGCGTGATCGGCGCAGACAGCCACACCTGCACCTACGGCGCGCTGGGCGCCTTTTCGACGGGCGTGGGATCGACCGACCTTGCCGCGGGCATGATGACGGCAAAGTGCTGGTTCAAGGTGCCTGCCGCCCTGCGCTTTGTGTTAAGGGGCGCCCTTCCCCCCTTTGTTACGGGGAAAGACCTCATCCTGCACATCATCGGCGTTATCGGCGTGGACGGCGCGCTGTACAAGAGCATGGAATTTACGGGTGAGGGCGTGGCGGCGCTTTCGATGGACGACCGCTTTACCGTGTGCAACATGGCGATCGAAGCGGGCGCCAAAAACGGCATTTTCCCCGTGGACCAGCAGACGCTCGACTATATGCGGGGCCGCTTTTCCCGTCCCGTAAAAATTTACGAGGCGGACGCAGACGCCGTATACGAACGCACGTACGAAATAGACCTTGCGGCGCTGAAGCCCACCGTGGCCTTCCCGCACCTGCCCGAAAATACCAAAACGCAGTGGGAGCCCCTTCCCATCGACCAGGTGGTGATCGGCTCGTGCACCAACGGCCGTATCTCCGACCTGAGACAGGCGGCCGAGGTGCTGCGCGGAAGAACGGTGGCGAACAACGTGCGGTGCATCGTCATTCCCGCCACGCAGGAAGTATACCTGCAGGCGTTGCGCGAAGGGCTTTTGGAGACATTCGTGCGGGCGGGCGCCGTGGTCTCCACCCCCACCTGCGGCCCCTGCCTCGGCGGACATATGGGCATTCTGGCCGATCATGAGCGGTGCGTTTCGACCACCAACCGCAACTTTGTGGGCCGCATGGGCCACACGACAAGCGAAATTTACCTGGCTTCGCCCTATACGGCCGCGGCCAGCGCCGGTGCGGGCAGGCTTGCAACGGCCGAGGAGGTGATAAAATGACCGTAAAAGGCACCGTACACAAGTATGCGAGCGACGTGGATACCGACGTCATCATCCCCGCACGCTATCTGAACACGTCGTCCGAGGCGGAACTTGCCGCACATTGCATGGAAGATATCGACCCCGACTTTATAAAACGCGTAAAAAAGGGGGATATTATTGTGGCGGAAGACAACTTCGGCTGCGGTTCCTCGCGCGAGCACGCGCCCATCGCCATCAAGGCGAGCGGCGTCTCGCTGATCATTGCCAACACGTTTGCGCGCATCTTTTACCGCAACGCGATCAACATCGGCCTCCCCATTCTGGAGTGCCCCGCAGCGGTAAGCGCTCTCCGCGCGGGAGACGTGGTATCGTGCGATCTTGCAAGGGGCGTCATTTACAACGAGACGACGGGGCAAAGCTTTACGGCGCAGCCCTTTCCCCCCTTTATCCAAGACATCATCGACGCGGGCGGACTGATGAACGCCATAAGCGGCACGCGCAAGTAGGCGCGGGCGCACAGGGAGGACACATATGAACAAACACATTGCGGTTTTGGCAGGCGACGGGATCGGCCCTGAAATTACGGCGAGCGCGGTGCAAGTCCTGGAGGCCGTGGCAAAGACCTATGGCCACACCTTTACCTTCGAGCCCCTGCCGATGGGCGGCTGCGCGATCGACGCGTGCGGCGAACCGCTGCCCGCGCACACCGTAGAGCGCTGTCTGGCCTCCGACTCGGTGCTGCTGGGCGCGGTGGGCGGCCCTAAGTGGGACGCACTCCCCGGCGACAAGCGCCCCGAAAAGGGTCTTTTGGGCATCCGCAAGGCCATGGGACTGTACTCAAACATTCGTCCCGCAAAGCTGTGGCCGGCGCTGGCAGAGGCTTCCCCCCTGAAAAAACAACTTATCGAGGGCGGGATAGAGATCGTCGTCGTACGGGAACTGACGGGCGGCATTTACTTTGGCAAGCGCGGCGCATACGACGACGAACGGATGGGCCGGACGGCATGGGATACCGAGACGTATTCGCAAAAGGAGATCGAGCGCATTACCCGCATCGCTTGCGAACTTGCGCGCAAGCGCACGGGACGCGTTATTTCCGTCGACAAGGCAAACGTACTTGAAAGCTCGCGCCTGTGGCGCAAAACGGTGCACGCCTATGCCGAACGCCATTACCCCGACGTGACGGTGACCGACATGCTGGTGGACAACGCCGCCATGCAGATCGTAAAGGATCCCGCGCAGTTCGACATCCTGCTGACAAGCAACATGTTCGGCGACATCCTCTCGGACGAGGCGGCGCAGGTGACGGGCTCGATCGGCATGTTGGCCTCTTCCTCACTCGGCGACACCTCCTGCGGGCTGTACGAACCCATCCACGGCTCGGCGCCCGACATCGCAGGCAAGGACATCGCCAACCCCATCGCCACCATTCTGGCGGCCGCCATGATGCTGCGCGACTCCTTCGGCATGACGGCGGAATGCACCGCCGTGGAACGGGCCGTGGGCGACGTGCTGAACGAGGGCTGGCGCACGGCGGATATCTTTTCGGACGGCACCCGCAAGATCGGCTGCCGCGAAATGGCCCGCCGCATCGCGGAACACATTGCATGACCAAGGGCGCCGCGCGCGGGATACCGACCCGCACGCGGCGTTTTTGCAGATCGTCCGCGCCCCTGCCCTATCCTGTAAGGGGACCATACGAACCGCGCCTTTGACGGCGTTTTTTTGGCAGCTTTTTGTTCATCTTCCTTGTAATACCCCGGGATCGCCGCGTCATCTTTGCAAAAACCCGACGCAAAAAACTTCTCGCCAAAGGCGCAATGGATCAAAAGCGGCATAACGGGCGATAACAAGGCGAAAGGCGCAGGACGCGCCGCACGGCACGGCCAAGCCTTTCAACAACGTATGCGCGCCGCGTTTTTTGCTTTCGATCGGGGCCGTATTGCCCCCGTACAGGATACGAAAAGCCGTCGAAATGCGCGCGGCACATTTACGTTGACAACGGCAAAAAGACGCGGTATAATACCCATCGTACGGAGAGATCTATGAGCATTGCACAAAACGTAGCGCACTATCTGCAGGAGATCGGATCGGGCAACCCCTTCGGCGAAAAGATCACCCTCGTCGCCGCCACCAAGACGCGTACGGCAGACGAGATCAACGAGGCGATCGCCGCAGGCATTACCGATATCGGCGAAAATAAGGTACAGGAATTTCGGGATAAATACGCCCTGGTACACGGCGCAAACCGCCACTTTATCGGTCATTTGCAGACCAACAAAGTAAAGTATCTGATCGGAAAGACCCTTCTCATCCAATCGCTCGACCGCGACGAGCTGTTAAACGAACTCGACGTACGCTCGCAGCGCGCGGGCGTCGTGACGGACGTGCTGATCGAAGTGAACATCGGCAGCGAACTCTCCAAGAGCGGTTATCCCCTTTCGGAAGCGTACGCCGCCTACGAGCGGGCGCACGCACGGCAGGGCGTACGCGTGCGCGGCTTTATGGCGATGCTGCCCCTTTCGCAGGATACGGTGCTGCTGGGCGCGCTTGCCGACCAAATGCGCGCTCTGTACGAGCGGGCACGGGCGCAGGACGACGATATTTGCCACCTCTCCATGGGTATGAGCGGCGACTGGCGGCTGTGCGTGGCGCACGGCGCAAACATGATACGTATCGGGACCGCCCTGTTCGGGGCGCGCGCGTACCCCGCACCGTAAACGGCGCGGTGTGCTCCGCGCAGACGAGATCGCATTATGCCATCCTTTATTACGCATGCACTGGCCGCCGAAGAGGCGGCGCCGCGCCTTCCCCGCCCGCTGCGATCGATCGTGGAGGGGGCGCCGGCCTATTACTTTTTCGGGGCGCAGGGACCAGACTTCCTGTTCTTTTTGCCGGGCAGCCATGCGCCCGAAAAAAATACGGGGAAAATTTTGCACCGCACCCGTGTATACGAGCTGTTCTGCGCCTTTGCCGCGGTGCTTGCAGCTCTGCCGGAAGACGATACGCGCGCCGCGGCATATGCATATGGGTACGTTTCGCACTACTGCGCCGACGCGACCTTTCACCCCTTTGTATACCGCTATTTGGACGAACATCGCGCAGGGAAACTGGCGCACCAACAGCTGGAAAACGATTGGGACGTATACTTTGCGCGGACATTGCGCGGGCGGGAGGCGGAACGCTATCCCCTGCCCGTACGCGCCGCCGCTCTGGTGCGCGAGGGCGTTTTGTACCGCTTTTGGGCGGCCGTATTGCAAAAGCTTGCCCTTCCCGTGCCCGCAAAGGGCGCCTTTGCCCGCGCCGTACGCGGATATCTGTGCTATCTGCGCGCATTCCACGGCAGGTGTTACGCAATGCAGCGGGGACTGTCGCGTCTGGAGCGTCTTTTTGGGCGACGCGGCCTCTCCTGCCTGTATCCCGGGCGCGAGCCTGCGCCCGACGTCATCTCCGGCGAAGCGTTTGAACGCATTGCCAACGCCGACAGGCGCCATCCGCCCGCCGCTTCCGCAGACGATTTTATGGAGCGCGCCGTACAGACGAGCGCCTACCGCATCTGTCTGCTGGCCGATGCCGTGCACGGCGCTCCCCTCCCGCGCGAAGAGTTCGACCGACATCTGCTGACGGGCGAACATATCACCGCTCAGTCGCCGCGCTCCCTCCCGCCGTCGGCGACCAACGCACCGCGGCACTGAATCTTTACAATACAGGATGCAGACATGCAGGAACTTGCCGCGGTTTGATCGGAGGGGGCGCGGCGATATTTTGCAGCGGCTCGCATGTATCGCGCCTCGCCTGCGGCGGGCGCTGAAAAAATACGCGGCGCTTCCGCCGACGGCCGCGTCGCGGACTTTGCCGTAAGTCTCTCTCCTGCCGACGAGACGGCGCTCTCCGCGTTAAAAGGAAGTCTCCCGAACGCCTATTTTACGGACGCGGCGCGCTACAAGCCGATCGTCTTTACCTCATATGCAAGCCCGTAACGCCCGCTGTACGCCATGCTGCAAAAACGCGGCCCTCCGACGATACGGGACCTCGGATATACGCATTGCCGAAGAGCGATCGGCAGGACTGCGGCCGAAAGAATGCAGCCCGTGGAGACCCTCTGTTGGCATGACTGAACGGCCAAACACAATAAACGCGGCGCGCGGCGCGGGCATTATGCCCGCGCCGCGCGCCGTATCGCGGACCCTGCCGCCCGCGTCCCGCACAGCCCTCCGCACGTAAGCCCTTCAGGGCCGCCGCACGGAGTAGATGCAGCCGCAATAGTTTTGCCGATACAGGGCGTGCTCACGCGAAAGCACGATGGACGCCTGATATCCGCCCCGCTTTTTAAAATCGGACGGCAGCCACTTTACGCCGTATTCCGCGGCAAGTTGCTCGCCGATCGCATTGATGAGCGCCGCATTTTTTAAAGGCGAAACGGTAAGCGTGGTGGCAAAATAGTCATACCCGTGCGCCCGCGCCTCCTGCGCCGTGCGCGCCAGGCGCAGACGGAAACACCGCTCGCACCGCGCGCCGCCCTCGGGCGCGTCCTCCAGTCCGCGCACCGCCTCGGCAAACGCCTGCGGCTCGTAATCACAATCCATAAAGTCGGCAAGACCGGTCTCCCGCAAAAAGCGGATCTGCTCTGCACGGCGCTTTTTGTACTCTTCCTCGCAATCGAGGTTGGGATTGTAGTACAGCACCGTCACGCGGACATGGTTTGCAAGTTCCGTCAGGCAGTACGAGGAACAGGGTGCGCAGCAGCTGTGCAGCAGCACGCGCTTTCCCTGCGCCCCTTCCAGCGCGCGCAGCATCAGCGCGTCATAGTTTACGGCGTTCATGCGTCCAGCAGATTGTTCAGCGCCGAAACGAGCGCCAACACCGAGGCGTTGGTGATATCGGAGTGTTCGCCCGCGCCCCAAAAGACGCGCTCGCGCGTCTCCACGCCCAAATACGAGATCGCCTGCGCAAACGACCCGGAAGAGAGCGCGTGCTGTTCGTACCCCGTAAGATTGTACGCCACGCCGAAATGCCGTTTTAAGGCGTTGGAAACGGCGTCGAGCCGCCCGTTGCCCGTGGCTTCGACCACCGTACGCTTTTCGCCCTCCAGCACCTCTATAATGGCCGTAATGCCGTTCTCCTGGCGATAATGTACCTCGCCCAGGTCGAAATGCGGGCGCGGCATAAGAAAGCGGCGGCCGAATACCTCAAAAATTTCGGGAGCCTTCAGCTCTTTGTGGCGCACGTCCGATTCGTGTTTTACGGCATAGCCCATGGCCTCTTTCATGCGGGCGGGCAGCTTTATCCCGTAATTGTGTTCTAAAATATACCCCACGCCGCCCTTTCCGGACTGCGAATTGATGCGGATGACGTCGGAATCATACTCGCGGCCCACATCTTTGGGATCGATGGGAAGATAGGGCACATCCCACACGGTACGCCCCGTCTCTTCGCGGAAGCGCATCCCCTTGGCGATGGCGTCCTGATGCGAGCCGGAAAAAGCCGCAAACACCAGCTCGCCCGCATAGGGCTGGCGGGGCGAAATATGCATGTTGGTGTACGTCTGATAGAGCGATGCGAGATAGGGCATATTGGAAAAATCCAGCCCGGGATCCACCCCCTGCGAATACATGTTCATGGCAAGGGTGACCACGTCGCAGTTGCCCGTGCGCTCGCCGTTGCCGAACAGCGTCCCCTCCACCCGGTCGGCGCCCGCCAACAGGCCGAACTCCGCCGAAGCAACGCCGCAGCCGCGGTCGTTGTGCGGATGCAGCGACAAAACGACGTTCTGCCGATGCTTTAAATGTTTGTGCATATATTCGATCTGCTGCGCGTAGACGTGCGGCATTGCGTTTTCGACCGTGGCGGGAAGGTTTACGATCGCCTTTCTGTCGGCGGTCGGCTGCCACACGTCGAGCACTGCGTTGCATACCTCGAGGGCATACTCCGGCTCGGTCCCCGTAAAGCTCTCGGGCGAATATTCAAAGCGATAGCGTTCGCCCGCGTCGTCCGTAAGGCGCTTTAACAGCGCGGCGCCGTCCACGGCGATCTTTTTGATCTGCTCTTTGTCCTTGCGGAACACCTGCTCGCGCTGGGCGACGGAGGTGGAGTTGTAGACATGGACGATCACATTTTTGGCGCCGCGGATGGCCTCGAACGTCCTCTTGATAATGTGCTCGCGCGCCTGCGTCAGCACCTGGATCGTGACGGTATCGGGGATGAGCCCGCGCTCGATCAGGGCGCGCAAAAACTCAAACTCCGTCTCGCTGGCGGCGGGAAATCCCACCTCGATCTCGCGGAAGCCGATCTCGACCAGTAAGTTAAAAAATTCTATCTTGGTCTCCAGCCCCATCGGCTCGATCAGCGCCTGGTTCCCGTCGCGCAGGTCTACACTGCACCACACGGGAGCGCGTTCGATCATGGAGCGGTCCGCCCAATCCATGCAGCGCTCGGACGGAAGAATAAATTGTTTTGTGTACTTGGCAACGTCCATTTCGGCTCCCTCCTTACAACGATTTAACGCCCTGCGGCGGCCATGGGGCGCGCGGGCGGTCCCGAACGATACAAAAAACCGCGCCTCTTTACAAAGAGACGCGGTTTACGCGCGGTACCACTCTTTTTGCGGAAAATTCCGCCCCCTCGGCGGGCACGATCATGCCCTTCCCGTATAACGGCGGGACGCCGTTCTCCCTTACAAATTGCGTTCGGGGAGACCGCTCGGCGGCGAGTTCGCCCCGTTCCCTCTGCCGTTTTGCACCAAACAACGGCTCTCTGCAAGCAGGAACACGGGGATACTGTTCCGCGGTCATCGCGTTATCTTATTCCATCATACCATACGGATGCAAAAAATGCAAGCGTTTTTAAAAACAATCAGTAATTTTCGGGTTTCAGCTGGAAATAGGCCCGCGGATGCGCACAGACGGGGCATACCTCGGGCGCCTCGCTCGCCTTGACGATCGCGCCGCAGTTGAGACACTGCCAGTATACCTCGCCGTCGCGCACGAATACGCGGCCCTCCTCCACGTTTTTCAACAGGGCGCGATAGCGCTCCTCGTGCTCCTTTTCGACAGAGGCGACCTTTTCGAACATGACGGCGATCGCCTCGAACCCCTCTTCGCGCGCGACCTTTGCAAAGGTGGGATACATATCCGTCCACTCGTCGTTTTCGCCCTGCGCCGCCGCGGCAAGATTTTCCTGCGTGGTGCCGATGCCGCCGGCGATCAGCTTATACCACATTTTTGCATGCTCACGCTCGTTGCCGGACGTCTCCTCGAAGATCGCGGCGATCTGATTGAACCCGTCCTTTTTTGCCTTGGAAGCAAAATAGGCATACTTGTTGGTCGCCATGCTTTCCCCCGCAAACGCGGCCATCAAATTCTCCAATGTCTTGCTGCCCTTCAGATCCTTCATCTTATGATACGCTCCTTATGTTATATTTGTGCTTTCGCACATATTTTTCTTTGCACAATCGTTGCATATGCCGTAAAATTCGACTTCGCAGCGCTCCGCATGAAAGCCGCTGCATATGGCGTTGGACGCAAGCGAAGCAAAATCGGGCAGGAACACGTCGTACACGCCGCCGCAGACGCGGCAGCGCCCGTGCCCGTGCGCCGCAAGCGTCTTATCGAAGCGCGCGTCGCTGCCCGCAAGCGTCACCTTGCGGACGCGGCCGCTCTCGGCAAAGGCGCCCAGCACGCGAAAGACCGTCCCGCGCGAAAGAAAGGGGTTGCATTTGCGCACATACTCGTACACCTCGGTCGCCGTGGGATGGTCCAACCGATCCAACGCCTCTAAAATCGCCTGTTTTTGTTTTGTGTGCCGCAACTCTCCCGGCATTACCGTATCCTTATTAAGATTTATTCTTAATAATAGTATAACAGAAAAAGGGGGCGCTGTCAAGCCCCCTCAAGATATTTTTTATTGCTTTTCCACGCCGTCCGGATCTCCGCCGTCCAGCGCGGCCGCCTCGTCGGCGTCCTCAAAGTCCTCGTATTGGGCGCAAAATTCCGCAAAGGCTTCGTCCAGCTCGTCCTCGTCCTCGATCTGCACCAGCTGCTCGTCCTCTTCGTCGCCCTCCAAACGATAGATGGCCACTTCCTCGTCGCCGTCCTCGCCCTCTTCGGCCTCCTTTACCTCGGTCAGCGCGCAATACCACCTGTCGCGGTATGCAAAGGTAAGCAGATGCTCGTAGCGGTAACGGTTGCCCTCGTCGTCCACAAGCTCTACAATGTTTTCCTCTTCGTCGTAATCGTTGCGGTCTTCCCTCATACCTGTTCTCCTTTTTTGGTCTTTGCCAAATAGCTCTCTAAAATATAGGCCGCGGCAATGGAATCGACCTGCTTTTTGCGCTTGTCTTTCCTGACAGAGACGCCCATTTCGTGCAGGTCGCCGCGCGCGGCGCGCGTGGTGAAACGCTCGTCCTCAAAAACCGTCTGTAACCCCTCGGCAGCAAGGGCGGCGGCAAAGCGGCGCGTCTTTTCGCTTTGAACGCTCTCGCTCCCGTCCTCGTTCAGAGGCAACCCCACCACGACCAGTGATACGCCGCGAAGTCGGACAAGCGCGGCAAGCGCACGGATATCGGACGAAAGGTCCCCCGTGCGGAAATAGGTATCGGAAGGGACGGCGTAATCGCCGAACGGATCGCTGAACGCAACACCTACTCGCTTATCACCTACATCAAATGCCGCAATTTGCCCTGCCATATCGCAATTATATCATACCGCGCCGATAAAAGCAAAGCATTTGCAGCTCTTTTTGCGCCTTTTACATCGTGCGCCCGCATGCACCCGACGACATATGATGCCCCCTTCCGGCGCTCCACGCATGTCCGCGGGGTCGCATGCGTTCGACGGCATATGCGTTGCACGCGGCAGGGATCGCATAAGAAATGTCCGCCGACATAGCCGACGGTTTTTCCGTTTCCTGCACCTGCGGCGCGTGCCGCCATAGGCGGGGCGCGCCGTAAGCCCTCATATTACCGACCGCGCGCAAGCTGCGCTGCGGCGGAAGTCATACACTCGCCGCTTGCTGCCCGTAAACGGGCCGTATGCCTTCCCCTCTCTCGTCTCCCCTTTGCAAGGGGAGACGGCTTGCCAAAGGCTCTTTTTCCCTGCCTCCCCTTTGCAAGGAGAGGCGGCAGGCGAGGAACGAGCCTGACGGAGGGGTCGCCGTGCCCGCGCGGTGCCGACCGTTACGACCCTCCCGCCTTGCTCCGCTCGGCGCCCTCCCTTTATAAAGGAGGCAAGGATCCGATACTATAACGCGCTTTCAATTCCGTTCTGTTCATCGGCAAAGCCTAGCTTTGTACCCGCAACCCATCCGCGGATTTTTTATATAAAAAAACGGCGCACGGGCGCAGCAATTTGCCGCACCCGTGCGCTCTGCCCGTCCGAAGCGGCGGGAAAATGACGCAAAAGTCCTTTATTTGGCCTTTTTTTCGGGACGTTCCGATTTTTCGGACATATCTTTCAGCCGCTCGTCCATCATTTCGTCCATCTTGTCGATCAACTCGGCCTGGCTCTTTTTTACCAGAGAGCGGGCCTTGTAACTGTTGGCGACGACCAGCGCGCCGCCGATGGCCCCCATGACCAATCCCAGACAAAACAGTTTTTCCATATCTTCCTCCAGCGGTTCTGCCGCTGAAAGCAGTTTGTGAAAGTACGCGCGTCCTATTCGCCGAGGCGGCTGCGCAATTTTTCCAATTCCGCCCGAAGGCGCGCGTTCTCCTCCTTTAAATCGGAGGCGATGCGCTCGTACAACGCGTCGATCTCCCGCTCGAGCCTGCGCTGCAAAAAGCTCTTTTCGGCGGGAAGCCCCGCCTCCTGCGCGACACGCTGCACGCGCTCCGGCTGCTTTTTTACCAGGTTGCGATACTTGTTCTGCATGCGCAGCATCAGCTTTTCGTCCCCGTCCGCCAGATTGCGGATGGCGCGGCGGACGGACATCCCCTTGCTCTTTTCCGTCAAAACACGCCGCAGCATATCGTCCGCCTCTTCCTCCGTAAACGGACGAATGGTCCCGGCCTTTAAATCTTTGCCCGCCAGAATGCGCTGTACGCGGTCGTCCGCACGCCTTTTTAAAAAGGCGTAATAGTAGTTTCGTACGCTGCCCTTTGCGCGATTGTGCGCATTGCCGTATGTTTCGAACAGATACGAGAGCGTTTTGCCCGCGTTTCTGCCCGTGTAGATGTACTCTATCAGGCCGGCGGCCTCCTCTTCCGTATAGCCGTTGATCTTGTTCATACCATCACCTCGACCCGATTATTGACATAATTGTGCCGTAGCATACATTGTATATAGCAATGCGAATTTATTTTTTATCGGAGATCCCCTGCGCCCTATTTATCAACGGCGCCCTCTTCGGCACGGTGGATCTGTTTGAACGCTCGGTGGAGATCTCCCCGCTCGACGGCGTATTCTGCGAATTAAAGCCGTGCGGCTATCTGCCCGTACGCTTTCGCCTGAACGAGGCCTTTTTGTTTGCGCCCCCGCCGCAGACGCAGCTCTATTTTACCGAAAACGGCGCCGCCGTATACTGCCGCGATTTTAAGCGCGCGGATCCGCAGATGCACCTTTTGTGGCAGACGCGGCAAAGCGGCGCGCTGCTTACGCTGTACGTGCAGGGTACGCTGCAGCTTGTCATCTCCGACGGACGCGACATACACACCGTTGCCCTGCCCTGGGCGTTGGAGCACAGCCGCTGCCGCGCGGCGGGCGACTTTTTTGTATTGGAAAGCGATACGCATTTTGCCCTGCTGGACCGCACGGGAACGATATGCGCGTTTGCCGAAGGAAAAGTGTTGGAATGCGGCGACCCGCTGCGCGCCGAAATTTTTTTCCGCGACAGCATGCAGCATAGCGCCGTATGCGAATATCGCGGCGGCAAACCGACCGCCTGCAAAATTTATACGGCACGCGAGGCGACCGAGGCGACCTTTGCCGCGGCCTTTTTTGAAAGCGTGCTGATCGGCGCGGACGCAACGCCCTTTCTGACCCCCGCCCTGGCCGACAAAGCCCCCATGCTGCGGGAATTTTTGGGCGATTTCCGTTCGGTCGTCGTGCGAGAGCGCCCGAACACGGCGGGGCTGGTGTACGAGATCCGCCCGCGCGTGTTTGAAGTACGCGACTTCTGTGTCGTCCTGGACGAAAACCGAAAGATCGAAAATGTCCGTGCATGCACATAAACGCCGCGGCAAACGGTTTTAAACTTTTCCGCCCGCTTTTCCGTTGTCGACTTCTCGTCTGCTCTCCTTTGCGCGTCGGCACCGCCTCCCCCGGATCTGCAAACCATCCGTGAATCTTGATATACCAAAAAGCGCCTGCCGCGGATTTTTCCGCGGCAGGCGCCTCTGTTCAACGAGATATCAGTATTTTGTAACGCGCACCGAACGAATGATGATCGGCTCCACGGGAACGTGATAGGTCACCTCGTCACCGTTGGTACGAACGTCTTCAAAGGGGTCGTACCGATTGGGTTTGACCGTCGTCTCCTCGGTGAAGCTGAACTCTTCGTCGTCCTCGCGCTCCGCCTCGTAGTCGTCGATCGCCGCCAGCAGCCCGTTCGTCATCTGCTCCGTATAATTTTTTGCCATGCCGAACACACAGTAGTTCCGATCGTTTTCGGTATTGCTCTCGCCCGTAAACGTATAAAAGAACGAAGTTGCGCTGTTGTACCGATACGACTTCTGCTCGTACTTTTCGCCGTCGTTATTGTCGCCGTTATCGTTGCGCTGCACGGTCACGTCGCCGTCAAAGTTGATCTTGGGCGTATAATACATGACCAGCGCCCCTGCGCGGTGGGTATACTCGCGCGCAAAGCCCGATTCCATACGCACGCCGTTCTCTTCGAACTCACCGTACACGGTATACAGCGGAATCGTGCGCGCGGCGTCCTGCCACACCGACTGCGTAAAGGTGATGTCCTTTTCCTGCTCCAGAGCCTTTACCTCGGTCCAATAGTCCTTTTCTACTAAAGTTCCGTCCTCCGAAAGCGTATAGCCGCCCCCGTAAATATATACGTCGGTAAAATCGTGGATGCACATTCCGTCGTAGTACCCCGCGTCGGCCAGCTCAATAAAGTGCTGCACCGTGCGAGGCGCATCTGTACGCGAAAGCACATAGTCCACCTCGTAATCTTCTCCGTTAAACGAATAGGTAATGGTCACCTCGGGGTGCGTAGAAGTACAGCCGGCAAACATAACCAGCGCGCTTGTCGTCATAACCGCCGCAGCGGCAAGCATCCCCACCCGCCGCAAAAACTTTCTTTTCACAGATAGCCCTCCGTCAATTCTATTTTATTTTACCTTGAAATTTGCTATCCGTCAAGCAGTTTCGGCGCTTTGGATATGAAAATTGTGTGGAACAGGGCCGTTGTGCACCTTAGCCGCCGGATCTCGCCATAAAATGCAAAGCCGTTCCCTTTTCGAACGAAGCGCCAAACGGGCACAAAGCTGCTCGGCGGCACAGCTTTCCCCCGTCACTCAGCCATGTCGGGCGCTCCCTTCGATCCCCCCGCCCTGCGGCGTTAAAGGAGGCGAGAACATGCGACGGAACACCCCCTGCCCTGCGGCGTTAAGAAAGCGGCGAACGGCCGCCTCCACCCCCGTAATCCATGTTTAAGGGCGGCGCGCAACGCGAGCCTGGGAGATCGATGGGCATGATGTGTCAACGGCCGTCCTTTTCACGATTTCGTCGTAAAGCAAAAAGCGCCCCGATGCGGGGCGCTTTACAGCGTTCGTCACTTACTCCAAAACCGCGGTGGCGCCGGCTTCTTTCAGCTTGGCAACGGCGGCCTCGGCATCGGCCTTGGGCACGGCTTCCTTCAGCACGCCCAGCGACTCCACGGCCTTCTTGGCCTCGGCAAGGCCAAGTCCCGTAAACTCGCGAACGACCTTGATGACGGCGATCTTGTTGGCGCCGAAATCTTTAAGGACAATGTTGAACTCGGTCTTTTCTTCCTCGGCGGGAGCCGCTTCGGCAGCGCCTGCAGCGCCGGCCACGGCAACGGGAGCAGCGGCGGAAACGCCGAACTCCTCTTCAAGCGCCTTTACGAAATCGTTGAGTTCGACAACGGTCATGGCTTTTACTTCTTCGATAAACTTTTGGATATCCATTTTTTAACTCCTTTTTTCGATTTAAGATTTTTGTCCCGCGATCGCGTTGAGCGTATACACGAGGTTGGCGATCGGCGCCTTCAGGCAGCCGACCATTTTGGCGAGCAACACCTCTCTCGAAGGGATCGCCGCAAGCCTTTTGACCCCGGCCGCATCGACGTACGCGCCGCCGACGTATGCGCTTTTGGGAACAAGCTTTTCTTCGAGCGCGGGGTTTTCCTTCACCGCCTTGGCGAGAATGGAGCAGCCGCTCGTCTCGTCGGGGCAGAACACGAACGCCGTAGTGCCGTTTAAATCGTTATCGAACTCGCTTACGCCCAGCTCGTTGAACGCCTTGCGCACAAGGGTGTTTTTGTACACCTTGTACTCGCAGGAGGCATCTCTGAACTTGTTGCGCAGCGCCGTCACCTCGGCCACGGTAAGACGGTCGTACTTGGTGAGGACAACTGCCTTGCTGGCGCCGATTTTTTCTTTGATCTCTTCGACAACGGCTTTCTTTGCTTCAAAATTTGCCGACATGGTTACCTCCGTAAGCCCGCTGTGGGCCCGATTTCCCCTTCCCGCACGGGGAAGGCACAAAAAACTTCCGCACCGCAGAAGGGTACGGAAGTCGATCGTACGATAAACTTTCCTACCTCGACGGGATATTGAGCGCCTGCGCGCACCCGTTGTCTGCGGTATAGAACAATTGTAGCACGCGGCATAAAAACCGTCAAGCGATTTTTACGCCGTTTTGCGTATTTTTACGCCTTGTTGTAGTTGACTTTTACGCCGGGGCCCATGGTGCTGGTAAGCGTAACGCTCTTTACATACTGCCCCTTGGCTGCGGCCGGCTTTGCGCGGACGATGGCGTCCATCAGCGCATTGAAGTTTTCTAAAATTTTATCCGTTCCGAAGCTCTTTTTGCCGATAGGGCAGTGGATGATGGCCGTTTTATCGAGACGATACTCCACCTTACCTGCCTTGACCTCGGCAACAGCCTTGGTGACGTCCATGGTGACCGTTCCCGACTTAGGGTTGGGCATTAAGCCCTTGGGGCCCAGGATACGGCCGATGCGGCCGACCATGCCCATCATGTCGGGCGTGGTGATCATAACGTCGAACCCGAACCAGTTTTCCGTCTGGATCTTTTGGATCATCTCTTCCGCGCCGACAAAATCGGCGCCGGCGGCTGCGGCCGCGTCGGCGCGCTCGCCCTTGGCGATCACCAACACACGCTTGGTTTTGCCCGTTCCGTTGGGAAGGACCAAAACGCCGCGCACCTGCTGATCGGCCTGGCGGGGATCGATACCCAAACGAACGTGCAGTTCAATGGTCTCGTCAAATTTCGCCTTGGCGTTTTCGAGCACAATGCCCACCGCTTCCTGCGCGTCGTATGCGCGCTGCTTTTCGTACGATTTTAAGCTTTCGGCATATTTTTTACCGTATTTCATGCATTACCTCCTTGTGGTCCAAGCGAGAAATTTTCTCTCCCACTTACTCCTCGACGGTGACGCCCATGCTGCGCGCCGTGCCCTTGATCATGCTGATGGCGCTTTCCAGCGACGTGCAGTTAAGATCGGGAAGTTTGGTTTTGGCGATCTCTTCTACCTGCGCCTTGGTCAGCTTGCCCACCTTTACTTTGTTGGGCGTTGCGCTTGCCGTATCCAGCCCCAGCGCCTTTTTGATAAGCACGGGCGCGGGCGGCGTTTTCAGGACAAAGGTGAACGAGCGATCCTGATAGATCGTCATGACCACGGGGATGATAAGCCCCTCCTGTCCTGCCGTTTTGGCGTTGAACTCTTTGGTAAAGCCGGGGATGTTGATCCCGTGGGGACCCAGCGTCGAACCGACGGGGGGACCGGGGGTGGCTTTACCGGCGGGAAGCTGCAGTTTTACGACTGCCGTAACCTTCTTTGCCATGTTATTCCTCCGTATTTGTGGTACTTACAAGGCGGCATTGTAAAGATTTACCGCCTCTCCCACGCTATCGAAAGGCACCTGCGTGCCGATCAACCGTATTGCCGCGCAAATGCGCTTATTCCTCCTGCGCCGGAACTTCGGCCGCCTCGGGAGAAATTTTTTTCATCTGAACGTATTCCACTTCCACATCCTGGCGGCGGCCGAACATAACAATGCTGACCTTGGCGCGCTGCGTTTCGTCGTTGATCTCGCCGATGGTGCCGATAAAGCCCTCTAACGGGCCGTTATCGATGGATACGCGGTCGCCCACCGCAAAATCGGCGTTTACAACGTACTCCTCCAGGCGCATTTTTCGGATCTCGTCTTCCTTCATGGGGATCGGCCTGCCCTGCGGGCCGCAAAAACCCGTAACGCCGCGCGTGTTGGTCACCAGATACCAAAGCTGGTTGGAATAGATCATTTTTATAAAGACGTAGCAGGGCAAAAGTTTGCGCTCTACTACCTTCTTTTTGCCGTTCGCCTTCTCTTCTATCGTCTGCTCGGTGGGAATTTTAACATCTACAATGCTGTCTTGCAGATTGTTGTTTTCGATCAGCCGCAGCAAACTCTCTTTTACCATTGCCTCGTACCCGGAATAGGTATGAAGAATGTACCACTTGGGTTCGGTATCTACGTTTGCCATATGTCAGGCCCCCAGCGTGGTGATAAGTTCAAGCAGCTCTGCCAAACCGTAATTGACCGCGGTGACGAGCACGGTAAAGATAAGCACAATAACCAGCACGATCCCCGTAGCCTTTACCGCCTTGCCGAACGAAGGCCAGGTGACGCGCTTCAGCTCGGAAAAGGTCTCTTTTAACCTTCTGCCGAGGCGCACAAAAATATTGGGCTTTTTATCTTTATCTTTTGCCTTGGCGCGCCCTTCTTTTTTATTGTCGGCTTTATTATCGGCAGACTTTTTTTCGACTACCGCCGACTCTTTTTCCAATGCGCCGTCCGTTTCCTTTTTCGCCATGATGCGCTCCCCTGTGGGTTATTTGGATTCTTTGTGCACCGTGTGCTTTTTGCATACGGGGCAATACTTTTTCAGCTCGAGACGGTCAGGATCGTTGCGTTTATTTTTAAAGCTGTCGTAGTTGCGATTTTTGCACTCCGTGCACTCGAACGTGACTTTCATTCTCGTCGATTTGGTAGCCATTGCGTAAAAACTCCATACAAAAAAATTACACCCCGGCAAGGTGCGTGAGTATAGTTTAGCACAATCGGCGCGGGGTGTCAAACGATTTTTTAAGAGAATTTAAAAAGTTGATAATTTTTTTGCGGCCAACGGCCGCGATTTTTCCGATCTTACGCTTTGGCTTCCTATCGGACATTTCCCTTCCATCTCCCCGCCCCTGCGGGGCGCCCCCCCTGAAAGCTCCTTGCAGCGCGTTAAGGGAGCAAGGGGTTGGCGGCGGACACCCCTCCTATTTGCCGTTAAGGGGGGGCAAGAAATAAGGCAAAAACAAAAAACCTACCCGCAAGGGGTAGGTTTTTTGTATTCATTCAACTTGCGTTGAAATTGTTTGGGTTACTCGGCACTATTGTACACAAAGCCCTGTGCGCTGATCGTAACGCCATCCTCCGTGACCGTGCATCCATCCAATGCAAACCCAAGGGTGTAAATGCTATCGGACATGCCGGTGACCGTCCAGGTCTTCGTATCGGTCGCCGTGCCTTCCGCATTAAGCAACTGATAAACAACGGTCATCGTGTCGGTCTCGGCATTGAGCGAAACGGTGATTTTTGTAGCAGACGTCTTTTTCGCTGCCGTATAATCGGCCGCAGCGTCGTCGGCGACAAAACCAGGAGCCGTTACCGTGCCGGAACCGTAAGGCACATTCCAAACAAGCTCGTTGGAAGCGTTATAGCTGGCATAGTCACCTGCGGGACGGAAGAAATACATCAGCGTACCGGAGGCCGACTTGACTTGAAGGACAAGGCCGGTCCAACGCTCGGTACCCGCATCGGCGTAGGTGGCGTTGAGAACGACCTCCTCGCCGGCTACGATGGAGACATCCGTCGTACCGTTGGCCCAAGGAGACAACGCGGGTTTCCCTTCGGTGCTGTATTCTTCCGTGATCTGCGAAAGCGTACCGCCGCAGACAGAGCAGGTAGCACCGATGGTCGTTACGCCCTCGTGCGCACATTGCGCGTCGCAGGCCTTGCAAACGCCGTTGATCCATACGTGCGCCGTGCCGTCAGCCTGGCCGTGAACGGGATTCAACGCGCCGCAAACGGTACACTTATCGTAATTCTCGGAAGCCGTATCGCTTACATACGAGTGCTCGTGCGCTACGTCTTCGCCGCAGATATCGCACTTGCCGTCTACGGGATTTGCATCCACGCAGGTATGCGCTACGTCTTCGCCGCAGATATCGCACTTGCCGTCTTTGGGATCGGTATCCACGCAGGTATGGTCGGGATCGACCGCGCCGCAGATGGTGCACAGATGCGTCGTCGTGTCGTAGTTATGCGCAAGCCCGCCCGCTTCGGTGTTGCCGTGGTTGGGATTGAGCATACCGCATACCGTGCAGCGATCGGCATTGTCGCCTTCGGAGGCAAACGTATGCGTATGCGCTTCTACGCGCTCGAACGACGTGAAGTTGGCATAGCAGGTATCGCAGCCGAAGTCTACCGAGTAGCGGTCGGCCAGCGTGTAGCCCGTCATGGCCGTAAGCGTATAGGTCATGGTGTAGGTGCCCTCTTCGGCGCTTACGAATTGCATGGTGACGACGATCTTCGATTCGTTCGACCAATCGATCGTGTACGTCGCCGTGCATGCGGTAATCACCTTGGCGACCTGCGCCCAGTAATCGGTATACGATTTATCCGTATCCAGATCATCGTTCAAAGCCACCTGGATCCCGATGCTGGCATAGGCATTATCTAACACGTAGTTATCTGCGCGCATAATGCCGACCGCGGAAGCGCCGCTGTAAACCGCCACAACGGGGGCCTGCCACTGGCTTGCGCCGGCAGACGTCATGGGGCCGCTTACAACCAGTTTTTCGCCCTTATCGATGGGCAGCGTGTGCTGCTTGGGCGTCCAGCCGGTGCCGTTGCCTTCGGTACCGATCACAAACGGGCCGTCTTCATCGTAATCGATCTCGATTTCGATGTGCTCTTTGGCCATGTTGTAGTTCGTCGTATCGGCGCCCGTGGCAACGATGTCGCCCGTGAAGGAGCCGCCGTCCGCCGCGATACCGATGGAGTAGCTGTTCTTTTCGAAGTTGTCGCCTGCAGGCGTATACGTGTAGGTGCAGATATAGTCGCCGCTGTCCGTCGTGATGGTGATGGTGACGACGATTTCGGCCTCGTCCGACCAATCCCAAACGATGGAAGCGGGGGCGCCGCCGTCGGCGCTCATGGCCGCCTGCGCCGCAGCAATATCCGCCTCGCCGGAAACCGCGCTGGCAACATTCATCATGTACTCGCTGATCGTACCGGACTGACCGCCAACATAGTTCATGTAGTTATCAACGCGCATGTTCGTCGTGTTGATAAACATGTCGCCGAGATACAGAAGCGGAGCAAAGCCCTGCCATACGTTGGTACCCGCCGACGTTGCAACGCCCGTTGCCGTGACGGTCTGGCCCTTGTAAATGACGCTGTACAGTTCGCCCACGCCGGGGTTGTACGCAAGGTTTTTGCCGTGCGTAGGCCCGTAGCTGACATTGTTTGCGGTGCTGCCCACCTGAACGCCTTCTACCTTCCAGCCGGCGATCTCTTCGCAGACGGAGCAGACGCCGCTGTAGTAGGTGTAGCCGTCGATCGCATGCTCGTAATCTGCATCCGCCGCAAACGTGTGGCCGCCGGGCAGATATTCGAAGTCGTAGATGAACAGAATGTTTTCTTCGGCGTCTTTAACGGCATGGCCGTATACACCGTCGGTCGTGCAGGTCGCAGCAAGCAGCACTTCGGCTTCGCCCGCTTCCACGGTCTCCTGCGCGATCGTAAGCACATCGTCTTCCTCGCCGGAGCCTTCCGTAAAGGTGACCTTGTAAATGTTCTTCTGCGCGTCGGCCTCGAGGTCGCTCATCATCTGGAAGTAGAACGAGCTGCCCTCTACGCCGAAGGCGGAAAGATCTACTTCGCCCACGAGGGTAAAGCCGCGGTCTACGTCGCTGCTGTTGTTTACCGTACCCATAACGGCCACGCCGACGCTGTAAATATCGCCAAGCTCGTCGTCGTTGTAGACAACGCCGTTTTCATCGTACGTAAAGCCGAGGTCGATCACGCGGACCAGGGCGGCGTCGCCGTCGTTGGCGTTCAGCCATACGCTTCCCGTAACGAACGCGGGAACATCGGTAGCATACGAAATCGCCGCAAAGCGAAGGACGTTGCCGTCTGCCGTAACGGTGACGGGAAGTCCGTTGAAGTTTGCCGTAACGCTGCCGGCGACGTCCGCAGCCGCCCCCGTGTAGTACACGTTATCGACCGCCTGCGTCGCCATTGTGCCGTTCTGCATCAGGTTGAGACCAAACGCATAGAAGCCGCTTGCCGCCAGGTTGCTGTCGGGCCCGAACGCCGTAAGCGCGGGAAGCGTGTACGAAACCGTAATGGTCGTGGCGTCTGTCCCAACGGAGATGCTGCCCGAAACGGGGATCGTACCGCCGCCCTGCGTAAAGTTGTTTTCGCCGCTGAACGTCAACGCGTCGGTATCGAAACCGAAGTAACGCATGCTGCGGGCCACACCGTTGATGGAGAGCTCGATAGAGCTGTTCTCCAGCTCACCGACCTGCTCCCACGTAGCGGCAGGGATCGTGTAGACGATGGTGACCTTACCGCCCTTATTGACGGGAAGCACGCCGCCGTCGAGCGTGACGGCAGAAGTTACCGTGGCGCCGCTGATACCGGCCAGGTCGATCACGACATCCGTATCCTGCAGCCCGGCGATGGTAAGATCCTGCGCGACCGTTTCGGCGTCGACGTAAACGAGCACGTCGACATACGAACCGTCGGCGGCAACTTTGGCCTGCGCCTTATCGTCCGCAGCCGCGGTGCCCAGCGTAAGCGTGAGCCCGGTGGTGTTGAACATTTTGCTTTCCGCATAAATACGGAAGGAGATATACTTATCGGTCCCGACCGTGTTGGCAACGCCGGAAGGCGCAAGCAGAACGTACTCTTCGCCCGCTTCGCCGGCAACGGAATAGCCGAATTCGCCGATGGCGCCCTCGTTGGGGTGCGTTTCGTCGTAGTCGTAGCCAAGTCCGTAGCCCACTCTGTTTTCGATGATGCCGACAAACTCGTCTGCCGCAACGTATACTTCTTTGGTGACGTTGCCGACGCGCGTTTCGATCTTGAACAGGCTCATCGCCGTGGAGAGCGGCGTTTCGGCAAGATCGACCCAGTTTGCGACGTCTGCCGCAACCGTTTCGGAAGGCTTGCCGTCCGTAAGCGTGGCGGGTTGGGTGTACGCGCTCACGCTGAAGTTGGCGGTGTTCTCCCAAACGTCGGGCGACTGCGCATAGTTGGCCTGAACGACGATCGACGCGGGGTCGAACATCTGATTTTCGGCATATACCGTCTGCGCCTCTTCGTTTACGCCCTGATAACGGATATCGGACAGAGTACGCGTTTCAACGGTGGAGAGGGACGTAAAGTTCATTTCCACATATTCGCCGTGGAGGATGGACTCGATCGTCTCGATGTTATCGGGAATTTTTACGCGCACGATCAGCGAAGTGCCCGCCGTGTCGTCGCCGTAAATGTATTCCGCAACGCCGTCCATACGGAAGGTCCACGTAAACGTGACCTGAACGGGGTTCTCTTTATCTACAGTGTAGTTGGTGGAGTTGTGCGTGGTGCCGCTGGAATAGGTGTACCAGTCTTTCCAATTTTCGGCGCTGACAGGCTCGGTGCCGTAATCGGAAGGGCGCCTGCCGTCGGCGTCGGGATCGTCCGGATGCGAAGGATAGTTGTGCGCATCGGAAGAGCCGCCGACCAGGCCGCCCAACAGCGCGGGATCGGCCGTCGTACCGCCGCCGATACCGTTCATAAGCAGCCAGCCCTCGTTACGGGCAATGATCGACGCACCGCCGGAGTAACCGTTGGTAACGCCGAACGGCGACTGCGTGGAATCGTACTCTTTTACGCCGACGCCCAAAATGGGGAAATAATAGCCCGCATCGGCAACGCCCTTATCGCCATACGTTGCGCGCGCATCGCCCTTTAACGTAATGGTCATGCCGCGCGTAAGCGAGCCGGCCGTATACGTCTTTACGGTGCGCTCCTCGCCGTTGTAGTCGATCGTGCCGAACGGCTTAAGCTGCGAAGAGCTGCTCTTCGAAGCGCTCGTAGGGCCGCCGTGGAACCCGTCGTACGCAATGTACGTATCGGTAAGCGCCTCGGTGGTGCGGCGGGCGCCGTCTACCGAGCAGACTTCGACATTGGGATTATCGGGATCCTTTTGGAAATCGTGATCGATGGTGATGGAGATCTCCGTCGATACCTTCTTCGGGTTATCCGCCGTAGGCGTTACGGTGACCCGATACGTACCGATGGTCTCCCAATCGACCGCACTCGTATCGAATGTGCATGCGTCGCTCTCCAGCGTGCCGGGTCTGCTTTCACCCTGGTAATAAACCCGGAGCTCGAGCTCGGCAATGGCTTCGTTGAACGCCTGCAGACGAGACGCTTCGTCCACACCGTCCGCATCGGTGATGATGAACGAAGACTCGCCGTTGACGGATACGCTGCGAATGGTTTTGCTGCTGCCATTCCCGTCATCCTTGCAGGCGAACAGGCACAAAGACATTAACATTGCAAAAATCGCAATCAAGGCGACTTTCAGCTTTTTCATGTCCTTTTGTCCTCCCCCTTCATAAAATTTAATAGTTTCGCCATTTTTACAAATAGCATCATTATATTACAACAATTCTTTCATGTTGTCAATATGTTTTTGATAAAATTTCACGCTTTTCGAACCGAACGCAGGGGAAACTTTCGCAAAAGGGCCGCCGACGCCCGTACGCCGTTATTGTTTGCATCGCATGTTTTATTATGCGGGACGGCGCAACGCGGAAAGCCACTTTTCCCCTTGTCTCCCCTTTGCAAGGGGAGGCGGCTTGCCGCAGGCAAGACGGAAGGGGTTTGCCCGCGCCCCCTGTTTACAACCCTCCCGCCTCGCTTCGCTCGGCACCCTTCCATTATAAGGGAGGGCAAGAAAAAAACCGCCTCGTTCGGCACCCGAACAACCGCGAACGCGCGGGGCGGTAAAAACAACCGCCGCGCCCGCAGCGTTTGGCTGCGGGCGCGGCGGATCTTTTATCGATGCTCCGATCGCGGACGGCGCAAAAGCAGCCGTCCGTTACGATATGGCCGTTAAGTGTTTTAACGAGACATCGAGCACGGGGGCGCTGTGCGTAAGCGCGCCCGAAGAGATATAGTCGACGCCCAGCGCCGCAAATTCGCCGATGTTTTCGCAGGTGACATTGCCGGAAATTTCCGTTTCGGCCCGTCCTTTTGCGCGGCGCACCGCCTCGGTCAGGCGTTCTCCGCGCATGTTGTCGAGCATAACGATATCGGCCCCGGCCGCCAGCGCTTCGTCCAGCTGCTCCAGCGTCTCCACCTCTATTTCGATCTTACGCACAAAGGGCGCGTAGGCGCGGGCACGCTCGATGGCGGCGCGCACCCCTCCCGCCGCGCCGATATGGTTATCTTTTAACAGCACACCGTCCGAAAGGTTAAAACGGTGGTTGCCGGCGCCCCCCACGCCGACCGCATATTTTTCGAAACTGCGCAGCAGGGGGGTGGTCTTGCGCGTGTCGACAAGGCGGGTGGCGGTGCCCTGCAGCATGCGGACCATGCGGCGGGTATAGGTGGCAATGCCGCTCATGCGCTGCAAAAAGTTCAGCGCGGTGCGCTCGCCCGAAAGGATGGCGCGCATGTCGGCTTCGACGATGGCGAGCACGCGTCCCGCAGTCACCTCGTCGCCGTCGGCGCACTGCGCCGTTACGACGGCGGCGGGATCGAGCAGCGTAAAGGTGCGCGCAAACACGCCGAGGCCCGCAAGGACCCCGTCGGCCTTGGCGATGAGCTCGGCACGGCCGCGCACGCCCTCCTCCACCACGGCATTGGCGGATACGTCCTCCCACGGGATATCCTCGCGCAGGGCGGCCAGGATACAGTCGTCCCAATACAGTTTCGTCGTCACGTTATTCGCGTTCATTGCACACCTCCTTTGCAACCAGAGCCCGCCGCGCCCGCTCGTGCCGGGCATACTTTTGATATGCGGCGAGGTCGACCGAGCACTCGCCCTTTGCGCTGCCGCATACGGCGATATCTTCCGCTGCGCGCCGCGCAAAGATGATGGCCTCGAGCAGCGAATTGGAGGCCAGTCTGTTTTTACCGTGTACGCCGTTGCAGCACGTTTCGCCAACCGCATACAGGTGCGGCATGGTGGTGCGGCCGGAAAGGTCGCTGCGCACGCCGCCCATAAAGTAGTGTTGGGCGGGCACAACGGGAACGGGCTGCGAAAACACATCCAGCCCCGCCTTGCGGCAGCGCCGCACAATGCCGGGAAAGTGCTTTTCCAGCGTCTGCGCGCCGCCGCGCACCGTGCGCAGATCCAGCCGCACGTATGCGCTGCCCTCCTGTGCCATCTGCGCACGAATGGCAGCCGTAACGACATCGCGCGGGAGCAGTTCGTCCACAAACCGCTCGCCCGCGGCGTTCAGCAGCTGCGCGCCCTCCCCCCGCACCGATTCGGAGATGAGAAAACTGCGCCCGCGGCCGCCCGTGTACAATGTTGTGGGATGAAACTGCACGTAGTCGGCGTGATCCACCGCCACGCCGTGCTCCAGGCAGACGCCCACCCCGTCGCCCGTGAGGATGCGGAAATTGGTGGAGTGACGGAACAGTCCCCCCACGCCGCCCGTAGCGAGCACCACGTTGCCGGCGCGCACAACATACACGCGGCCGGTGGCGTTCTCGCGCAAAACGGCCCCCGTACACACGGCGCCGTCGGTGACCAGATCGAGCATGGTCGTGCGGGGGCGCAGCTGCACGTTGGCGCACTGTCTTACCGCACGCAACAGGTGCGAAGTGATCTCCCGTCCCGTGCAGTCGGCATGGTACACGATGCGCGGACGGGAATGCGCGCCCTCGCGCGTATAGGAGAGCGCGCCGTCCGCCTCGCGCGCAAAGCGGACGCCGCGGGCGATGAGCTCGTCGATCGTCTCGCGCGAATGTGCGATCATGCAGCGCACGGTATCGGGGTCGTTTTCATAGTGTCCCGCGCGCATCGTATCTTCAAAATAGCCGTCGAAATCCCCTTCGTCGCGCAAAACGCATATGCCGCCCTGCGCCAAAAAGGAATCGCTTTCCTCCGGCCCGCCCTTGCACACGACAAGTACGCGCATGCCGGAGGGCAGGTGCAGCGCGCAGTTCAGCCCCGCCACCCCCGCCCCGACGACGAGAACATCCGTTTCTTCCGTATTCATTTTGCAAGCTCCAACATGCGGCGCAAGGCCCGTGCCGCCCGTTCGATCACCTCCGCCGGCAGCTCAAGCGGCGCAACTTCCCCGCGGAAGACGCGCGCGACGGCCTCGGGCGTGATCTTTTTCATATCCCCGCAATAAAAATCTTCCCGCAGCAGGTAAAACCGCTTTTGCGGACAGCGGCGCGACAGTTCGTACAGCGTGCCCGCCTCCGTGCCGATGACAAAGGAGGAGGCTTCGGCCCGCTGCGCGTAGTCGATGATCCCGGCCGTGGAACCGACGTACGCCGCCAGCGCGCACACTTCGCGCGGGCACTCGGGATGTGCCAGCAGCTCGGCGCCCGGATGCGCCGCAAGCGCGGCGCGGGCCTCGTCCGCCGTGGCGGAGGCGTGGATGGGACAGCCGCCGCTGCCGAAATAAAAGGTCTTTTCGGGCACCTGCGCCGCCACAAACGCCCCCAGATTGCGGTCGGGGATAAAATAAATGTTGCGCTCGCGCAGACGCGAGACCACGCGCACCGCGTTGGAGCTGGTCACGATGACGTCGGAGAGCGCCTTTAACGCCGCCGACGAATTGACGTATGTAACGACGGCCAGATCCGGCACCGCGGCGCGGATCCGCGCGATCTCGTCCGCGTCGGCCATATCGGCCATCGGACAATGCGCGTCGGGCGCGGGAAGGTACACCGTCTTTTCGGGGCAGAGGATCTTGGCGCTTTCCCCCATAAACGAAACGCCGCAGAACACAATGACGGGTTTTTCGCTCTCCGTCGCCTTCCGTGCAAGCGCAAAGCTGTCGCCCACAAAGTCCGCCGCCGCCTGCACGGCCGCGGGCGCGTAATAATGCGCAAGGACAAGCGCGTCCTCGCGCAGGACAGAGCGATGCTCGGTGCCGTATCCCATGGTACCAACCTGCCTTTGCGCGGCAGCCGCACGCGGCGCCGCGCCATAGAATCTCATCGAAAAATATAACTATCAGTATAAAAAATTTCTTGCAAAAAGTCAACCGCTTATTGCGGCATTTCCGCATGCAAACAGCGCAAATATGCGTCAAGCGCGGGAAATTCCGTCTGCAAGTGGTAGGAAGCATACGCCTTTAACAGCCGCAGCGCGCGCACAACGCCGTCGCGCGGAGCCTCGTCCGCGCCCGCCGCAACGGCGCGCAGGCACAAAAACGTACTTTCGCTGGCGGGGACCCCCTCCTCGCCGCCGCAGTCCGCGCAGTAAAAGGCGCCGTCCGAAAAACGGAACCGCATGCGCCCCGCCGGCAGTTTTCCGCAGACGGGACAGTCCCGCGCCTGTACGGGATATCCCGCAAACGTCAGCGCCTGCGCATAAAAGCGGACGAGCGCCGCGCTTTTGCCCAGGCAGACGCCCTTGAGCGCCGAAACCGCCGCAACCAGCAGATCGCCCGCGGGCATCCCCTCGAGAGCGACCCGGTCGCATGCTTCCGAAACGGCCGCCCCGGCGTAAAATTTTTCCACGTCCTCGCACAGCGTGTAAAACGCGTCGTGCAGGGAGGCGGAGATCACGGTGCGCCGTCCGCCGCGCTCGGCCAGCACGTATTCGGCAAAACAAAAAGGCTGGGCGGCAAATCTCAGCTTTGCCCCCGCCTTTTTAACGCCCTTCACGGCCGCGCCGATCTTTCCGCGCTCGGCCGTGAGCAGTGTCACCATCTTATCGTTTTCGCCGTAATCTGCCGCGCGCAGCAGCAGGGCGTTCGTTTTAAAGTCCATTTTGCACGTGTTTCCTCTTTGGAGGCGCCGACCGCTCGGTCAGCGCTTCAGGCGCTTGTACAGCATATAATAGCTGAAATTCCCCGTCTTTTCAAACAGCTCCCACGCAATTTGCGCCGCGTCCTTTTCCCGCATGCCTCTCCTCCCGTGACCGCAGTATGCGAAAGAGGAAAATTTTTATCCCCCGCGGCGGACGCATACAGGCACATACGGGCGCAGCGAAAACGTCTCGCTTACCGTTCCTCTTCGCCGTAGCCGAACTCGCGGATCAGGCGGGCACGATCCCGCCAGTCTTCGCGCACCTTTACATATACGGTGAGGAACACCTTGGCGCCGAGGAATTTTTCCATGTCGGCGCGGGCGAACGAGGCGACCTCCTTTAAAGCGGCGCCCTGCTTGCCGATGAGGATGGCCTTGTGATTGGCCTTTTCGCACACGATGTCGAGGTCGATCGCGCAGGTGCCGTTTTCGCGGCGCTCGAAGCGGTTGACGACCACGGCCACGCCGTGCGGGATCTCCTCGTCGTATTTCAACAAGATCTTTTCACGCATCAGCTCGGCGACCATAAACTTTTCGCTCTTATCCGACACCACGTCGTCCGGGAACAACCGGTCGCCCTCGGGCAGCGCGGCGACGATACCGGCCTCCAGCCGAGCTAAATTTTGTCCCTTGCGCGCGGAGACGGGATACACGTCGCACGAAACGCCCGCCTCATACAGCGTCCTGACGTCGGCAGGGATACGCTCTTTCGGCATGATGTCGATCTTGGTATAGGCGATCAGCATGGGAACGCCCAGGGCGGCGTACTGTTTGATCAGCGCGATATCTTCCTCGTGCAGACCGGCGTGCCCGTCGTGCACGAACAGAATGACGTCTACATCGCGCGAGGTGACCGCCGTCGTCTTCATCATGATATCGGTCAGCGCGTTGCGGCGCTTATACAGTCCGGGCGTATCGGCAAATACGATCTGATACGTTTCGCGCGTTGCGATGCCAAGAATGCGATCGCGCGTGGTCTGCGGTTTGGGCGACACAATGGCCACTTTTTCGCCGACCAAAACATTTACCAGCGTGCTCTTCCCCGCGTTTGCTCGGCCGATAACGGCCACCGTTCCGCTCTTCATGCCTCTCTCCCCAACCGCAGCCGCGTCATAACGCGCTCCTCCGCGGCGCGCATTTCGCGCTGTTCTTCCCGCGTTTCGTGATCGTACCCCAAACAGTGCAGCAGCCCGTGAACGGCCAAATACCACAGTTCGCGCTCGTAGGAATGCCCGTACTCCTCGGCCTGCTCGCGGGCGCGCTGCTCGCAGATGACGACGCTGCCCAAAAACACCGTCCCGTTCTCGCGGTCGGCGCAGTCGACGTGCTCGTTTGCGAGAATAGGCCTTCCCCTGACCGGATCCATGGCAGGAAAACTGAGCACGTCGGTCACGCGGTCGATGCCGCGTTCGCGCGCGTTGAGCGCGCGGATCTCCTCCGCGGAGACCGTCCATATCTCGGCGGAGAGGTCGTCCCCCTCCCAAAGGCCGTCCATGGCCGCCGCCAGACGCGCAAGCCCCTCGGGGGGCAGATCGGAATCGAAGAGAATGTTCATACCGTCAGTCCTTTTCCTCTTTTACGGCCTGCCGATCGCGGTTAAAGCGAATGGCGGGATACTCCACGCGGTGGTGATGTACGCCGGAGAGCGCCTCCACCAGCGTCTGCTTGATGATCGTGAGCTCGCGGATGGTAATGTCGCACTCCGCAAACTGATCCAGGTCCATGCGCTCTTCGATGATGGAGCGCACCGTACGTTCGACGCTGGCGGGCGAACGATCGCGCAGAGCGCGGGTGGCCGCCTCGGACGCATCTGAGATCATGACGATCGCCGCGATCTTGCTCTGCGGCGTAGGGCCGAGATAGGAATAGTCGGCCACGTCGGCGTCCCCGCCCGAAAGCTTCATCGCCTTATTGTAAAAGTACTTTATGGGCAACGTGCCGTGATGTTCGCGCGCGACGTCGGCGATCAGCTTGGGGAAGCGCGCAGCCTTTAACAGTTCGTACCCGTCTTTGGCGTGCGAACGGATGATATCGGCGGAAAGCTCGGGCGTCAGCTCGTCGTGGACGTTGTAGCCGGTCTGGTTTTCGGTAAAACAGTCGGGCTGTTTGAGCTTGCCGATATCGTGATAGTAGGCTGCGGCACGCGCCAGCTCGGCGTTTTCGCCGATGGCGACGGCGCACGTTTCGGACAGCTGCGCCACGATGAGCGAATGGTTGAAGGTGCCGGGCGCCTCCTGTTTGAGCCGCACGAGCAACGACGCGTTGGTACTTGTCAGCTCGCGCAGACGGAACACCGTAAGGCGGTTGAACATTGCCTCAAACACCGGCAGCAGCGCAAGGGCCAGCACGGCGGAGATGAGGCAGCCGAGAATACCATACCCGATGGAGGCGACAAACTCGATCCAGTTGCCCGTGATCTGCGGCAGCTGCAGCAGCGCCACGATGAGCACCGTGGGGATGGCCACGACGCAGCCCGTAAGCAGCAGGCCGCCGCGCGTCTTGTTGCCGCCCGCCGCAAAAATGGCAAAGGTGCCGCATACAAAATTCAGCATCAGCGAAAAGTACACCTGCGCCGTAACGCCGACATCGGAAAAGTTGTTCGTATACGTATCGATGACGAACATCAGGATGGAAAAGATAAAGTTCAGCATGATCGCCTGCCTGCGGTTGAACAAAAAGACGCACAGCAGCGCAAGCAGCGCGCAGGGACGAGCGTAAATGTTGACGAAACGACCGAACACGTAACACAGAATAACGCACACGGTGATCAGCGAAAACACCAGCAGTACGTTTTTGGCCTTTACGAGAAAACTTCTGTCCTCAAAGTAATAGTAATAGTAGACAATGAAGCACAGCAAAAACGCGCAGACGCACAGCGTAAGCAGCCCGGTCGCGTTGGCGGCGATATATTGCCGCCAGCCGGACGGATCGTTTATGACGATCATCAGGAAGATGACGATCAGCAAAAACACATAGCAGCCCGCAAACACAAACGCGCTTCGTACGAGGCGCGAATTTTTTACCTCGTCCTTTTCCGCCTTCATTTTTTGTCCGTTCTCCTTTTGCGCTGTTCTTCCCGCTCATATGCGCGCACGATGCGCATGACCAGCGGATGGCGCACCACGTCACGCTCCGAAAGCGTTATCACGCCGATATCTTCCACGTCCTTCAGCAAATTTACGGCGTGCCTTAGGCCGCTCGTCTTGCCCTCGGGAAGGTCGGTCTGCGTCAGGTCGCCCGTAACGACCATTTTGCTGCCGTCGCCCAGGCGCGTCAAAAACATCTTCATCTGCTCCCGCGTGGCGTTCTGCGCCTCGTCGAGAATGACAAAGGCGCCGGAAAGCGTTCTGCCGCGCATGTAGGCGAGGGGGGCCACTTCGATCACACCCTTTTCCATCAGCCGCGCATACGTCTCCATGCCGAACATCTCCTGCAGCGCGTCGTACAGGGGACGCAGATAGGGATCGACCTTGGTTTGCAGATCGCCCGGCAAAAAGCCAAGCTTTTCGCCCGCCTCCACTGCGGGACGGGTGAGGATGATCTTTTCTACCTGCTTTGCCTTGTACGCGGCCACGGCGAGGCAGACCGCCAAATACGTCTTACCCGTACCGGCAGGCCCCACGCCGAATGTTACGGTGTTGGCACGGATGGCGGAAACGTACGCCTTTTGTCCCACCGTTTTGCACTTTACGGGTTTTCCGCGCGCAGTGACGGCGACCACATCCTTCATGATGCCGCCGATATCCCCGGCGCGTCCTTCGCGCGCGAGCGAAATGCAGTACAGCAGATTTCCCTTATCGATGCGCTCCCCCGTCTCTAAAACGGAGAGCAGGCTTTCGAGCACCGCGCCGCCCGTTTCGGCCTCGTCGCCCGTCAGCGTTACCACCGTGCCGTCGATATGAAAGGCAAGCCCCAATTCTCTGGCGATGGTCTGCATATTTTCGTCGAAGACGCCCAAAAGTTCGCGCAGCCTGTCCAGGCTGCCGGCGTCGATGTGCACCTTGCCCGTAATTCCCTCCTCAGCCGAGGTTGCGGGCGGCGACCGCATGGGCAACGCCCTCGATCCGCCAACCGTCCCCGGTCTCTTCCGTATGTATTTTTGTCAGCTCTCCGTAATCGAGGTAAGCCTGCGCCAATGCCTGTTCGCGCGGGAGCGCATACTCCGCCGCCACCTCAAAGCACACCGTGACCGCGGCGATCACGGTCGTCTCGCGCAGGGCGCCCGCAAACTGCTGCGTATTTTCTACCACCACGTCGCCGCGCTTTACCGCGTCGCCCGGCGAAACCAGCGCCGTGCCCCGCACGAGCGTCAGTTTTTCCACCACGCCGTCCGCCGGCGCAAGCAGCGGCCCGCCCGCGGGCAGCTGCGCCTCGTCGCCGACTTCCACCCGCACGGTAAGCACGCCGCCCTCGTGGTGCAGCGAACAGAATCCGACCCGCGGCAGCGCGAGGATGCCTGCCGTAAGCAGCGCCTCGTCCTGCGGCGGCGGCGACAAAAACCGCGTTCCGCCGCGCGCGAGCATAGCGCGCACTTCCGCCTCGTAACAGGCGCCGCTGCCGACGACCCGAACGCACAGCACGCGCCCCTGAAAAAAGCAGACGGCGGAAACAAACAGCGCCGCGCCGACCAGCATGCCCGCCGCGCCGCGGCAGGCATGCAGCAGCCGTTCCCATGCGACGGCGCGCACTTTTATGATATTATAACACGAACCGCGGAAAATTGCAAAAACTTTTTTGCGATCTTTGCCGTCCGTACACACACGAACGAGATTTTTCCCCTCGATGCGCGCGGACAGCACGGGCACGCCGCCCTGTACCAGCTTTTCCACCGCCCGCGCCGCGCCCGAGCCCTCTATCCGGAATTCAAAGCCCCTCACCGCCCGTCCTCCGCGCGCGGCAGCCCGACGCGCTCGACCCGCTCGATCGTCCCGCTGATCAATACGTCGCCCGCAAAATATTTTCCGATGCGGAGCGCGCGCCCCTCCACGCGCACGGCGCCCCTCCTATCGGCCAGCACGATCTCCCGTTCGGAAAACAACGTCAGTCGGCGCACGTTCTGAAAATATCCGCCCCCGGCCGTAACGGTATAACGGATCCCCCCGACAGACGCGGGCAACGCAAACAGTTCCGTAAGAAACTCCATACGGTTATTTTATGCGATAAGTCGATATTTTACGACCGGCGTCCGCTCCCCGTCCGATACCTTCCCTTACACCGGGAAAACGAAGGGAAAATACGCCCTCTTCGTTCGGCGCCCACTCTTACATAAATTCGGCGCCCACTCTTACATAAAGAGGACAAGGAAAAAATGTTGGTCCGCTTCGTTCAACGCCTCGGTTTGCCTCCGTTCCCCTATCTCCTTGCAAAAAGCGGTCTGCCGCAGGCATTTTTCCCTGCCTCCCCTGTGCAAAGGGAGGCGGCTTGCCGCAGGCAAGACGGAGGGTTTTTATCAACGTCCCCCTGTGTACGACCCTCCCGCTTCGCTGCGCTCGGCACCCGCCCTTTATAAGGGCGGGCAAGGATCCGATACAATAACGCGCTTTAAATTTCATTCTGTTCATCGGCAAAGCCGCGCTTGTACCCGCAACCGATCCGCGGAGTTTCGTTTTCGCAATAAATATCCGCCGGCATAGTCGGTGATTTTTCATTTTCCTTCGCCTTCGGCGCGTGCCGCCATAGCGGGCGGGCTGCAGGCCCTCATATTACCGGCTGCGCGCAAGCCGCGCCCGGGACGGCCCGGCAGTCATGCAATTGTTACTTGTTACCCGTAAACGGGCCTTTTCTGCGCTTAATTTTTTCACCTTTATCCTTGCTCCTCTTTCATTATTATTCTTTTTTACTTTTCTGTTTGTTTTTCTTCTGTTTTTTACCTTACCGTTATTTCCGTCTCTCCTGCTCTTTTTTGTGCATCGGCTAAGCCTCTCCCGAACCCGCAACCGATCCGCGGAGTTTCGTTTGCACAAAAAATGAGTCCGGCCGGACGGCCGAACTCATTGGTTACGGTTTTATTTTGTTTTACCGGGACCCCGCCATCGTTTAAAACGGGACCGCATGCCGCTTACTTGAGCTCGGCAAAATACTTGATGGTGCGGACCATTTGGCTGGTGTACGAATTTTCGTTGTCGTACCACGAAACGACCTTTACGAGCGTGGAGCCGTCGCCCATGGGCATGCACTTGGTCTGCGTTGCGTCGAACAGCGAGCCATACGTGATGCCGATGATATCGGAGGAGACCAGCTCTTCTTCGGTATAGCCGAAGGAGGCGGACGAAGCGTCCTTCATGGCCTTGTTTACGCCGTCCTTATCCACTTCGCCCTCGCAGATGGCGATCAGCTGGGTAAGCGAACCGGTGGGAACGGGCACGCGCTGCGCGCAGCCGTCGAGCACGCCGTTGAGTTCGGGAATGACCAACCCGATCGCCTTTGCGGCGCCCGTGGAGTTGGGCACCACGTTGATGGCGGCGGCGCGGGCACGGCGCAGATCGCCCTTGCGGTGCGGGCCGTCCAAAACCATCTGATCGCCCGTATAGGCGTGGATGGTCGTCATATAGCCCTTTTTGATCTTGGCATACTTGTTGAGAGCGTTCGCCATGGGGGCAAGGCAGTTGGTCGTGCACGAAGCCGCGGAGATAATGGTATCGGTGGGCTTTAACGTCTTTTCGTTGACGCTGAACACGATGGTGGGAAGATCGTTCCCGGCAGGCGCGGAGATGATGACCTTTTTGGCGCCCGCGTCGATGTGTGCCTGCGCCTTCGCCTTGGAGGTGTAAAAGCCGGTGCACTCTAAAACGACGTCTACGTCGAGCTCCTTCCAGGGAAGGTTAACGGCATCCTTTTCTTTATAAATTTTAATGGTCTTGCCGTCGACGGTGATCGTGCCCTCTTCGTCGTTCGCGCTTACGGTGTCCGCCAAAGCGTATCTGCCCTGTGCGGAGTCGTACTTCAAAAGATGCGCAAGCATCTTGGGGCTGGTGAGGTCGTTGATCGCAACGATCTCGTATCCTTTTGCGTTGAACATCTGACGGAATGCAAGGCGGCCGATGCGTCCGAATCCGTTGATCGCAACTTTTACGTTTGCCATGGGTGTAACTCCTCCGAATAATTTTTGGCGCCGAAACAACGCCTTTTTTCATCTTATATTGTACTACACTTTTTCGGACGTGTCAACGATTTTTTTCAATTTCGCAAACAGAGGCCGCCCGCGGTGAAAATATGCTTAAAAATTTTTTTGAAACGATTGCTTTTTCCGCCAAAAAGCTTTATAATTGAGAAAAACTCTTTTGGAGGAACCATTCATGCCTTTGGTCACTACGACTGAAATGTTCAAAAAGGCGTACGCCGGCGGCTACGCGGTAGGCGCTTTTAACGTCAACAATATGGAAATGATCCAGGCGATCGTCGAGGCCGCCAACGAATGCCGCTCGCCCGTTATTTTGCAGGTTTCGGCCGGCGCAAGAAAGTATGCAAACCCCGTATATCTGCGCCATTTGGTAGAGGCGGCGGTAGAGACGACGGATATCCCGATCGCCATGCACCTTGACCACGGCGCCGATTTCGACATCTGCAAATCTTCTATCGACGGCGGCTTTACCTCCGTTATGATCGACGCCTCCTCAAAACCCTGGGAGGAGAACATTGCCACCACCAAAAAGGTAGTGGAATACGCGCACGCGCACGGGGTCGTCGTAGAGGCAGAGCTTGGAAAACTGGCCGGTATTGAAGACGACGTGCACGTCGCTCACGACGACGCCATGTTCACCTCGCCCGACGAAGTGGAAGAATTTACCGCAAGAACGGGGATCGATTCGTTGGCCATCGCCATCGGCACCAGCCACGGCGCGTACAAATTTAAGCCCGGGCAGGATCCCAAACTGCGCATCGACATTTTGGAAGAGGTGGGGCGCCGCCTTCCCGGCTTCCCCATCGTGTTGCACGGCGCCTCCAGCGTTCCGCAGGAACAGGTGGCCGTCGTCAACCAATTCGGCGGTTCCATGCCCAACGCCATCGGCATTCCCGAATCGGAGCTGCGCAAGGCGGCGAAACTTGCCGTATGCAAGATCAACATCGACTCCGACCTGCGCGTGGCCTTTACCGCGGCGATCAGAAAGCACCTTGCCGAAAATCCTTCGCACTTCGATCCCCGCCAATACCTGGGCGACGCCCGCACGAACATGAAAGAGATGGTCAAGCACAAGATCGTCAACGTGCTCGGCTCGGCAAACAAGGCATAACGCACCGCGCCATTGCCGCGGTCGCGGCGGCGGAGCTTTCCGCCGCCGCTTTTTTGCGCCAAAAAGCCTTCCCTCGCGGGAAGGCTTTTTAAATGGTTCCGATCAATCATAGGGAGTCGCCGTAACGTACGAGAAAATAGTAACACCGATCCAGACCGCCACGATCAGGGCGCAGATCACGATCGCCGCAATACAGCCGCCCTTTCCGCGCTTATCCCGGCACATGCGCATCCCAAAGGATGCCGCGATCAACCCGGAGAACGCGGCGGCGACGACTACGGATATAAGTATAGGATCAGTCAGCGCCCCGTCATAATAACTGCTCAACGGATAGAGGCGGATCGGGAGTAAGAACGCGAACAGGAGATTGAACGTCATGACGGCGCCGTTGAGCGCCATCCCCCATCCGCCCGTCTTGCGCAAGGAATGCGTCTTTTTTCTGCGATTGAGCACGGCGCCCGCCACGCCCAGCCCGAAACCGATGAACGAAACGATGCCGACGCCGAGCATGGCGTCAAACATTGAAATACTGCCCTTTTCCATCCATGGCGAGGGCTGAATGGTCATCTGTATCGCGTTCTGAAAAGCCTTCCAAAGCGGCAAACCGTGAGAAAACTGATTCCGGATAAACCAGGAGAGATTTTGCATATCCTCTCCCGTCGCCGCAAAATCCACCGTACAGAGCGCGACGATCACGGCGAGGAAGCAGCACAAAAACCCCGCAAGGCAGAGGGCTCCGGCGACGGTCATGCCGCCCCCTTCTTTTTTGCGTTCGATCTTCAGGCGGCGCCGCACCTCCTCCCGCACAACGGAAAGCGCCTGCGCCTCGGGCACGGGCAGCGCCTCCGCACGCGCAAACCCGGTGTGACACGCCGTCCACTGTTTGGTCTTGACGAGCAGCCAGACGGAATATACGCCGACGGTCACAACGGTGAGCAGCGTCCACACGATATATTTGCCAAAGTACTGCCCCGCGCGCCCGTCAAAGATGACGTTACCGTCGTCGATGACGGTGTGTTCCGCATACCAGCGGCGCTTGCGGCAGCGCGTCCAACACCACCCGATGCCGAGCGTAATGACGGTGAGCAGAAAATTGGAGACGCTACACCACCAAAGTCCCATCACCGTTCCCGTGAACTTCGAACTGCACCCCGTGACGCCCAAAACATGCGTGTGTTCGGTCTTCCATCGCTGCAGATTGAGCGGGAGCACAAAGATCCCGTAGATCCCCAGCGTGACGAGGCTGAGCAGGATCCATTTCAGAAACCTGCCGTACAGCATATATGCCCTTCCGTCGAACGTAAGCTGTCTGCCGTTCATATAGGTGTGTCTGACCTCCCAGTGCATCTGCCAGCATAAGAGCGCGGGATAGGCGAGCCCGAGCGAACAGAGCGTACCGAGAACGAGCGCCAGCTTCATAAAAAAATTTGCGGCGGCGCCGCCCGTAAAACCGGAGAGCCCCTCCTGCATGGGCTTGGGCAGCTTATATCCGTCCGGAAGCGCAGCGATGTCGTGCGCGACCTCGGCGCGGATCTTCTTCTCCCGCATTTCGGCCATGCGATGCTTCTCCGAACGGGACACCGCTTCCTGTTCCGCAGGCTACGCGGACGCCTGTTCCGCGGGCTGCGCGGACGCCTGTTCCACGGGCTGCGCCGCAGCGGGCGCGCCGCATTCGGGACAGAACGCCCCCTCGAACTCACTGCCGCATTGTGTACACTTCATGCATGTTTCCTCCTGTAACGCATATTTTTTGGATCCTGCGCGATCGCCATGAGAAACGCTCATCTCCATTATACCCCCCCCCGGTTTTTGTCAAGTAAAATCTGAACGATATTTGCACTATTTTTATCCTATTTGATAAAAAAATCGATAACGCATAAAAACGGCCTGCCTGTTGAAAGGCAAGCCGTTTTGATAATAGAAGCGCGGCGCGGCGATCGATACGATCGCCGCGCCGCGCGCGTTAAACAATTTTTACACGTCACTTTTGTTTGTTCATATAGGCCAGCACCTGCTCGGCGTTGCCGAACACCAATAGCTGGTCGCCCTCCTGAAACACATAGTCGCCGTCCAGCGAATTGATGACCGTTCCGCCGTTTTTTACGGTGAGGATGTTCATGCCCAGCTTTTTACGGGGATTGATGTCGACCAGCGTCCGCCTGATCCACTTTTTGGGGACGGCGACCTCGAAAATGGAATATTCCGCGTCCAGCTCGATATAGTTGATCACGTTGTCGGCGTTCAGGCGCACGGCAAGTTTTTCGGCAATATCCGCATCGGGATAGATCACCTCGTCCGCGCCGACGCGCATTAAAAATTTGCGCTGGATCTCGGTCGTCGCGCGCGAGACGACGCGTTTCGCCCCGCAGTCCTTCAGGTTGGAAGTGATCTCGAGCGAGGCCTGGAAATCTTCGCCGATGGCCACCACGCAGGCGTCGAACGAGGGAATGTCCATAGCCGCCAGGTTGTCCATGCTCATGCAGTTGGCGATCAGCGCATTGGTATATTTGGGCGCCAGCGAATTGATCAGATCTTCGTTTTTATCGACGATCATCACCTCGTTGCCGAATTCCAGCAGCTTTTCGCCGAGCGTGCGCCCGAACTTGCCCATGCCGATCAGAAGTACCGAAACCATATCCGTTTTCTCCTTTTTATCCGATAAACACCGTATCGGCGGGACGGCGCACGGCCGCCTCGCTCTTGCGCGGACGCTTGAGTGCCAGCGCAAACGTCAGCACGCCCACGCGGCCCAAATACATCAATAACACCAGGATCAGCTCGGACACCCACGACAGCATGGGCGTGAGCGCCATGGTAAGCCCCACCGTGCCGATGGCGGAGACCGTTTCGAACATAACGGCGGTAAACGAGGCCACCTCGTCCGGCTCGATCGCGTTGATCAGCAGCGTCGCCGTAATGGTCAGCACCAGATAGGCCGAAAAGATGGCCAGCGCCTGCGACAGGGTCCCCTGTTCGATGCGGCGCTTGCCGATGGTGATATCGCGTTTGCCGCGCATGACGGAGACCATACCCGTGAGGATGACAACAAACGTGCTGACTTTAACGCCGCCGCCCGTCGAGCCCGAACAGGCGCCGATGAACATAAGGATGATCATAAGCAGGCTTCCGCTGTTGGAAAGCTGCTCGGGCGGGGTGGTAAAATACCCTGCCGTGCGCGCCGTTGTGGCGTTAAAAAAGGAACACAGCAACTTTTCGCCGAACGTGTAGCCGGCATAGAACAGGTTGTCGCGCTCGAAGATCATAAACAGCGCCGTCCCCGCGACCAGCAGCACCCCCGTGCCGATCAGCGCAAGCCGCGTGTAAAAACAGAACTTGCGCGGATTGCCCTTGCAGTCCACCACGTCCCCCCATACGCAAAAGCCCAGACCGCCGATGATGATCAGCGTGCAGATGACCAACGATACCAGGGGATCGCGCGCATAGTCTACCAGCGACTGGCCGCGCAGGCCGATGACGTCGAAACCTGCGTTACAGAAGGCGGAGACGGAGTGATAGAACGAATAATATATCCCCATGGGACCAAAATCGGGGATAAAGCGGATCATAAGCAGCAGCGCGCCCACAAACTCGAAGAGGAGCGTTCCGATCAAAATACGCTTTACAAGCGTCTTTACGCCCTGCAACTTGTTGCCGCCCACCGACTGGATCATGGCGGTACGCTCGTACAGGCCCAGACCGCCGCCGCGGACGGCCATGAACAGAATGGAGACCAGGGTGGTAAACCCCAGCCCGCCGATCTGAATGAGGCAGATGATGACGACCTGGCCGAAGATGGTCCAGTGCGTTCCCGTTACGACGGGCGTGAGCCCCGTGACGCACGTTGCAGACGTTGCGGTAAACAACGCGTCTACAAACTCTTCCCAGCCGCCCCATCCGCCGTCCTGCTTGGCAAACGGAAGAGTCAGCAGCAGCGCCCCCGCCAGGATCATGATCAAATACCCCAGCACGAGATAGCGCCATACGCTCATCCGGCGTTTTCCTTTTCCTTTCATGCATCCCTCGTTTCCGTAAAAGCGTTCCCGCCCCGACACACAAAGCGTATCATACTCTTCGGCGCCTGTCAATCGTTTTCGGACAAAAGACGGGACAACACACAAAAACTATGCAAGCGATATACGGTCGGAGACCGATCGCACGAACAGCCCCTTCTCCTCGCCGTAGGCCACGCAGCCGCGCACGAACGACGCCAGCCGTTCGCCCGCCTTCAGCTCGCGGAATACGCCCGCGACCAACGCCGTCAGCTCATCTAAATACAGAGCGACGCGCTCTTCCAGCGCTCCCTTTATAAGGGCCACCATTTCGTACACGGTAAAATCTTCCTCCGAGCGACGAAGCACAGGCGCCTCCTCCGTACGGAATTTCCCGATCGTGACGGCGCGCGGATTCTTGTAAAAGTAGTCCACGCCCATCACGCGGTCTCGCGAAAGGCCGCAGCCGTCGATCAGCGCATCGAGGCGGCTTTCCACCTTGGAACCGCTCTTTACGATGCCGAACGTGGCCAGACACCGCTTTTTTAAAAACCCGCGCGAAATGGGCTCTTCCACGGCGACGATCTCCTTAAGGCGCGCCATAACGGCGGCGTCGTGCTCGCCCGAAGTGATGAACGCGGAGAGTTCCGTGCCCGTCGGTTTGACCGACTTGTAGGCGCGCGCATACTTCGAAAGCCAGGTCCCCGGCTTGCTGTCCGCCCCCGTAAGGCGGTCCAGCACATCTTTGATGCGCTTGATCTCCCGCTTGGGATTGTTGTAATAGTTGACGCAATTGACGCGCATCACGTTCCAGTTGGCGCGCTTGAGCGTCTGCACCTGTAAAACATTGCGGTCTTTGACCGAAAATTTATCGGTGCCGTCGCACAGCACGCCCAACAAAAAGCGGTGCCTGTTTTTGGGGTCGATCACCGCCACGTCCACCTTGAAGTCGGAAGCGCCCACGTCGTAGCGGCACTCGTAACCGTACGAAGAGAGCTCCTCGGCGATAAACTTGCCGATCCCCGCGCCGCCCCGCACCGAGGCGGAGGGCGCCGCCAGCGTGGTCCTGCCCTTTTCGGCAAATTCCAAAAACGCCTTTAATCCCGCAACGCCTTTGGACGACGTCTTCGCAAGGTCAATCATCGAAGAGGTCATGGTAGAAAATACCAGCATCTCCTCCCGCGCGCGGGAGACGGCGACGTTCAGCCGCCGCCAGCCGCCTGCCTGATTTAAAGGCCCGAAGTTGAGCGATACCCTGCCCGTACTGTCCGGACCGTAGCATACCGAAAACAGAATGACGTCGCGCTCGTCGCCCTGCACGTTTTCGAGGTTCTTTACAAACAGCGGCTCTTCGCGGTCGTATGCCGGCCCGTCCAGGCGGCGCGCCGCGATCTCCTTGTTCAAAAGGCGCTCCACGTCGTCGCGCTGCGCGCTCGAGAAGGTGACGATCCCCATGCTGGAGCGGGAGAGCAGCGGATCGGACAGCCGCCGCACCACCTCGCGCACCAGGGCCTCGGCCTCCTTGCGATTGCGCTTGGTAAATCCGCGGTCGTACGTGCCGTCCACGCGGACCAGCTTTACGCGGCTCTCCATGGAATCGGGCGAAGGAAAGGTACACAGGCGGTTGTCGTAGTACATGCTGTTGGAGAAGGCGATCAGGCTTTCGTGCTTGCTGCGGTAATGCCATACGAGGTGCCGCTCGGGCATACCGAGGGCAAGGCAGTCGTCGAGCACGCTCTCCAGATCCTCGTTTTCCAAATTTTCCTCGTCCACGTAGGCGGAATGGAAAAACGCCGTGGGCGGGAGCTGTTTGGGATCCCCCACCACAATGGCCGCCTTGGCGCGCGCGATGGAACCGACCGCCTCGGCCGTGGACATCTGCGAGGCCTCGTCGAAGATGACCAGGTCGAACTGGTCGGCGACGGGCTGCAGATACTGCGCCACGGTGATGGGGCTCATCAGCATGCACGGGCACACGACGGAGAGCAGCGTGGGCACCTCTTCGAACAGCCCGCGCAGTCCCGTGCCGCGCAGATTGCTCTTGGAAAGGCGCAAAAACGCGTTCATCTCCACGGAGAGGCTGCCCTCGCCCGCGGGATCGGGCAGCCGCGCGACCAGCGCCGCCCGGATATATTCGCGCGTCAGCTTGCCGAATTCATCCCACAGCAGGCGGAATTTTTCGATGGTGTCTTCCAACGTACCCACCGTCATACGCGAGAGCGCCGGATCGGCGGGGATATTGATCTCTAAAAAGTTGCGGTATACGTTCTTTTCAAAACCGGCAAGCACGTTGTCCGTCTTCAGTCGGCCGCTCTCCAACGCCTCGGAAATAAAGTTCAGTCCGTATTCCGAAAGCTTTTGCGTAGTAGCCTTATACATGCACCAGTTGGGGAGCATGTCGATGTTGTCGATCAGCGTGCTCGCTTTGGCGGAAAAGTAATCCAGCACGTCCTCGTCGCGCAGCTTCTCGCGCTGGGCGTTGGTCACCTCCAAAAAGCTCTCCTGCGCCAAAAAGTAACTGTCGACCGCCTTTAAATACCCTTCGAGCACCGGGCGGGTGTAACCGCTGGTGGCGCGGATGCACATGCCGTTGAACGCATCGGGGTTGTAGTCGAGAAAGACGCCTGCGCAGCGGTCGTGCAGATCATAAAGTTCCGCCAAAAAGTCGGCGCGCCGTTTAAAGTTGATGCGTCCCGCCCGATCGCAGAAAAACCTGGAGAGCGCGGTATTGCCCGTGACGCGGCCGACGGCGCCGTAAATTTCGACGACCGTCTCCAAAAACTTGGGCACATCCTCGTCCTCAAGGCCGTGCAGCGCCACCTTTGCCAGGCGCTTTGCGGTGATCTTGGCGGCGCGGTTGAGCTTCCAATCCCCCCCTGCGGCGCAAAACTTTTCCAGCTCGGCCAGGTCGCGCTCGGGATCGATCAGCGTTTTAAAGTGCTTGTAATAATATTCGAGGCAGCTGTCTAAACGACGGTTTGCGTTATAAAACAGATAGAACTTTTCTTCGTCGGCGCCGGCAAAGTACTTATCGTAGGCGCCCGCCGCCATCTTGCGGGCGATATCGGCAAGGCCGCGGATCTTGCGCAGCGTCAGCGACGACATCTTCTGCCGGTAAAACTCCAGCACCAGCGCCAGAAACGCCTTCAAGTGCTTGATCTCGGCCAGCATCACTTCGCACGCACAGAACACCCGGTCGCGTAAGACCTGCGAATATTCCGAGAGATTTACGTTTTCGAACGGCGAATTTTTTACGCCGCCGCACTCCTTTGCGGCGGCCGCCGCGGCCAGGATCATGCGGCGGCACTCGAACAGCTTGCTTTCGGTCAGCGTGTCGTAAAACGAACTTTCGATGTCCATTACGTCCGGCGCGCTCTTGTTTTGCAGATAGAGCAGGATGGCCTGATACACCGAAAGTCCCAAGCGGCGCTTGGCGTGCAATGCGCGCATGGGGGCGCGCAGTTCCTCGCGCAGGGCCACCAGCTCGGCGGCGCGCTCGGCAAAGTGCGCGGGCGCCTCTTGGCCCGTCAGCGCAAGCGTCCCCTCCAGACGGCGCAGCACGTCGGTCTTATCCGTCTTGTTGGAGTGCAGTTCCAGGCAGAATTCGCCGATGCCTATGCCGTCAAGGCGCTTTTTTACCACGTCGAGCGCGGCCTTCTTTTCGGCGACGAACAGCACCCGTTTGCCGTCTTTTAAAGAATTTGCGATGATGTTGGTGATGGTCTGGCTCTTACCCGTTCCGGGCGGGCCGTGCAACACAAAACTTGCGCCCGTTCCGGAGAGCGAAACGGCGGAGTACTGCGAGCTGTCGGCGGGCAGCGGCAGCAGCGTGGCGGCGGGGTCGCCGTCGTCCTCTTCGGCCGCGGCGGGAAATTCCGCGCGCTCCATGCGGTTGCTCAGCAGCGCGCTCACCAGCCTGTTTTTGGAAAAATCGCCGATATGACGGCGGATATCGTTCCACATGAGGTAGCGCTGGAAGGAGAAGGCTGCAAGGTATACGTCCCCCGCGACGTCCCAACCCTTCATGTTGGCCGTCTCCGCACGCACCATTGCCAGAATTTCGGCAATTTTAAGAGCGGATACGTCGCCGCCCAGACCGCGCACGTCGATGTTGAACTCCTGTTTTAAAAACTCCAGCAGCGTGGAATTGACAAAGTAGCCATCGTCCGCCGAAAGCAAGACGGAAAAATCTTCGTTCCCCTTGGCACGGGCGATGCGCGCGGGCGCAAGCACCAGCGGCGCATAGCGCGCGGCGCCGTCGTCCTTGCCCGTATAGCGCAAAAATCCGAAAGCAAGGTACAAAATTTTGGCGCCCGTCTCCTCGTCCGCCTCGCGGTTTTTACGCATGAGGCGCGCCGCCAGCTCGACGGTGGTCTTGGCGTCGGAATAGGCGCGCAACAGGCCCTTGTTCTCCTCCAGCAAGGCAAGTTCTTTGCGCTGCTTGGGCACTTCGCCGCCGAATGGCGGCTCGTTTTCGGGCGAAACGGCTCCCTTTAAGCGCATTTCCCCCCGTTCGCACAGCAGCGCGTACAGCGCGTCCGCATCGGCCGCGGTAAGGTGCAGGGCGTTCTTCCCCGTAAAGTTGAGCAGCGTGTTTTTGGTGGTAAGATCCAGCAGCCGCCGCTCCCACTGCTTGTTTTTGGGCTGTTTGCCGTCCAGCTTCAGCTTGCGCAGCGAGGCAAGCGGCGCGGGCGCCGCATCGGGCGACATTTCCTCCTCTTTTAACAGTTCGTAGCCCTTTAATCCCTTGCCGCGCAGCGGACAGACGCCGATCCCGCCCATACGGCAGCGGCGGACGTCGACAAAGCACTCGTAATAGCCCGCCTTCAGCTTTTGGCGGAAATGCGTCTCGGAGGGCGTAAACGCCACGCTGGTCGTGGAAAACAGGTCTTCCGCATCGAAAAAGCTTAAATTGTTGATGCCGTCCGAAACATACTTTTCCACGATCTCCGCGTCGTCCGTAACGCTGTCCAAAAAGCAGCTTTCGTACAGCCATACGCCCACGGCCAGGCAATTTTTGCCCACGGCGATGACGGGGTTCAAATGCGCCGCCTCGAGGCAGGCGGCCGCAAATACGGCCAGCTGCAGCGACGTGGCGCGGTTTTCTTTCAGCGGCGAATTGACGCGCGCAGCGCTTGCCGGCTGCGACAGGTCGGTCTCGCCCTCCTTTTCAAGCGCGTATGCCTTGATGGAGGCGTAAACGGCGGCCGCGATCTGCCGCACCGTGTTTTTATCCGTTCCGGTATACCCGTAAAATTCGGCGCTTTTATTCCACTTTTTTAAGCGTTTGCCCGCCTCTGCCAGCACGGCGGCGCAATCCGCAAGACGTGGCCGCACAAAGGCGGCGAGGCGCTCGGCATTGCCGGTCAGCCCCTCCCACCAATCGAAGGGCAGCGCGGTCACCTGCGCCGAGGCACTGCACACCTGCCGTCCCTCCGTCTCGGCACGGATCGTTACGGTCTCCTGTTTCAGCTCGTCGTTGTCCGCCAAAAACAGCGGCGAAAACACGCCCGCGGCCGTCAGCTCGACGGAGCTTTCGAAGGGAACTTCCGCCTGCGCCTCGTAAGGGACGATCAGACCGTTTTCGCCCTCGATAAAGACGCGCACCTCCGCCGCCTCCGCGCGGTCGTTTTTTACCTGCACGGATACGGACGTAGAGAGATAATAATCGATATATCCCACATACCCCGGGAAGCGGGGCTCGATCTCAATTTTCTTCTGTTCGCCGTTTTTTGTCCTTTTGGTCGCCATACTGTCCCCCGTCCGCATGTGCGGAACGCACCGCGCCCTCTCATTTATCGAACCGCGGCGTACTGTACCGTAGCATATTATACCATTTCCTGCCGGAAATGGCAACCGCTGCCGCCTGCTCTTTGTAAATTTTTCGGCGGACGCGCCCATGCCTCCGCGGCACAAAAAAACGCGCCCCTGCGGAGCGCGGCCCGCTATACGAAGGCGTTTTCGAAATATTCGACGCGCCCGTCCAAAACGGACGCCACATCGAAGCGCACGTCCGCCTCAAATCCCAGCGACGCACAAAAAAAGCGCGCGATACGGCGGTAGCGCTCTTGTTTGGCGGCGCGTACCGCTTCGGACGGCATGCCCCACACGTCGTCCGCGCGCGTCTTTACTTCCACAAAACAGTAGGTGCCGCCCTTGACGGCCACGATATCCGCCTCGCCGAAAGGCGTACGGTAGTTGCGCGCGTAAATTTTATAGCCGCGCCGCTTTAAATATCTTCGGACGCGCCCCTCACCCTTCCGTCCCAAAATTTTGTTACGAAGGTCCTGCGATGGATCGGGCATATGCCCACCTCCCGGATGGCCGCAATGTGCGCAGCCGTCCCGTAGCCGGCGTTTTGTTCAAATCCGTACTCCGGATACCGCTCGGCATAGCGGCGCATCAGTGCGTCGCGGTACGTTTTGGCGAGAATGCTGGCCGCGCCGATGGAATACACCAGCGCATCCCCCTTTACGATGCTCCGCTGCGGCACGGCGATATCCAGCGTCATGTTGCCGTCCGTCAGCACAAAATCGGCGGGCGGAGCCAGCCCCTCTACGGCGCGCTTCATGCACAGGCGGGTGGCCTGCAGAATGTTGAGCGCATCGATCTCCTCGGCCGATACTTCGGCCAGGGCATAGGCGCGCGCCGTTGCGCGGATGCGCTCGGCCAGCGCTTCGCGCCGACGCGGCGAAAGCTTTTTGCTGTCGTCTATCCCCAATATGCGCAGCTCCTCCTGCGTGGGCATGATCACGGCGGCGCACACCACCGGCCCCGCCAGCGGACCGCGCCCCACCTCATCCACGCCCGCCACCGCCGCAAAGCCCCGGGCAAGATACGCTCTTTCGTAAACGGGTTCGTCCATCGTCACACCAGCCCCGCCGCGGCAAGGTCGTCCGGCCCGTCCAGGCATACGCGTCCCAGCCGTCCCTTACGGAAATCGTCTAACAGCGCCGCGGCGCCGCGGCCGTAGTCGCATTCGCCGCCCTTTGATACAAAACCGCGGCGACGGCAGAGCGCCTCGTACATGACGAGCGGCGCGCCGCCCTCTATACCGTAGCGCCCGCGCAGGGCGGCGGGATAGGTCTCCCACAACTCCTCCAGCAACGCCAGAGCCACCTCTTCGCGGTCCAAAATGTCGTCGTTGATGCTGCCGATATATGCAAGCCTGCGCGCCAGGCGCTGATCGGAGAGCGCGGGCGGCATGGTACCGGGCGTATCCATCAGCTCGAAGGCGCCGCAGCGCACCCACTGCCGCGCGCGGGTGACGCCCGCCCGGTCGCCCACCTGCGCCTTTTTTCCGCCCGCAAGCAGGTTGATGAGGGTGCTCTTTCCCGTATTGGGAATGCCCGCCACCAAAAACCGCAGCGGCTTTGCGACGCCGCGTTCGGCCGACCGCTGCCGTCGAGCGGCCGTGACCGCCTCCATGGCCGCCTGCAGCGGCCGCAGCGACGCCGGCCGCGACGCACAAAGCTTTAAGGCGGCCCTGCCGCTTTTTTGCATGGCATACATCGCCGCGTCGGCGCCGGAGTCGGCCAGGTCGGCCTTGTTCAGCACATATAATACGGGCTTTGCCCCCGCCATGTCCGCAAGGCGCGGGTTAAAGCTGGAGGCGGGCGCGCGGGCATCCAGCACGAACACGACCGCGTCGCACAGCGACAGATGCTCCTCCATCATGCGCATGGCCTTGGCCATGTGCCCGGGATACCACTGGATGGTCTTCATTTTTGCGCTCCGTCCGCCTCGCCTTCCAAAAGGTCGGGACGATTCTTTTTGGTAACGGCGATCGCCGCCTCCCGCCGCCAGCGGTCGATCTCGGCATGGTTGCCGCTGCGCAGCACCTCGGGCACGCGCAGACCGCGGTATTCCACGGGACGGGTGTACTGCGGATACTCCAGCAGATTTTCGGAAAAGCTCTCCTGCACGAGCGACCCGGGAGAGAGCACGCCGTCCACGTAGCGCGTCACGCAGTCGATCAGTACCATGGCGGGGAGTTCGCCGCCCGTAAGCACATAATCGCCGATGGAAAGTTCTTCGTCGATGAACAGGTCGATCGCACGCTGGTCCACCCCCTCGTAATGGCCGCAGAGCAGCACCAGGTGCTCTTCCTCCGCCAGCGAAAACACCTGTTCCTGGCGCAGCGTTCTGCCCTTGGGCGAAAGATAAATGCGCCGCGCGCGGTGATCGGGGTCGACCGCCTCGACGGCGCTGCCGACGGGCTGCGCCATCATCACCATGCCGGCGCCGCCGCCGAAGGGATAGTCGTCGCACTTTAAATGCTTATCCTGCGTATAGTCGCGGAGGTTCACCACCTCCAGCGTGAGTTTCCCCTCCCGCTGCGCGCGCCCGAGGATGCTGGACGACAGCGCCGTAAACATTTCGGGGAACAGTGTTAAGACGGTGATCTTCATTGCGTTACCGCCACCTCGTAAAAGCGTTTTTCGTCCACGACGATGCGCCCGTTTTCGGGCTCCGCCCGCACGACGACCCCCTCTGCTACGGGGAACATCACCTCGCGCCCGTCCGAACGCAGCGTGTAAATATCCGTCGCCGCGCTGCGCACGTCGGTGAGCGTGCCGAGACGTTTGCCCGACGCAGTGACGACTTCGCACCCCAAAAGATCGGCAATATAGTAGCGGCCCTCTTCGAGCGGGGGAGCGTCCTCTCGCCGAACGACGAGCTGTCTGCCGCGCAAAAGCTCGGCCGCGTTGCGGTCGGGCACGCCGCGCAGATTCAAAAAGACGGCGCCGCCGCCCGTGCGTACGGAGAGCACCCGGTACTCGGTCCCCCCGATGAACACGCGGCGAAAGGCGGCAAAGTCCTCCGCCGCGTCCGTAAACGGCTTTACCTTGAGTTCGCCGCGGATACCCTGCGGCTTTAACACCTCGCCCACGATCAGTTCATCGACCATATTTTCCTCCGAACAGCGGCATGACGGCCGCGCGCACGTTGGCCTGCGTACACTCTTTTTCGGCCTCGCTGCGGACGATCGCAACGGTTTCGTCCTTGCCGAAACGCCGGAACATTTCAAAATACTTTTCGCGGATGCCGCGCTGCTTTTCCAGCGTCTCGTACCGCTCCGTCTCTCCGCGGCGCGCCACGCGCGCCATGCCGTCTTCGGGCGGGAGATCCAAAAACACGGTGAGATCGGGCCGCAGCAGCTGCATGGCGGGACGGTTGAGCTCGATCACCCACTCCGTAGGCACAAACCCGCCGTTGTACGCGAACGACGAGAGATAGTAGCGGTCGCACAGCACACTGACCCCCTTTTCGAGCCACATGCGGATGCCGTTTACGGGATTGGTGATGTGATCCAGCCGATCGGCGGCGAACAGCGCGGCAATGGCGTGTTCGTCGGCGTCCACCCGCCCCGTAAGACACGATTTTAACAGCGCGCCGAAGGGGGAATCGGTCGGTTCGTGCGTGAGATAGCAGGCGATCCCCTCTGCCTTTAAATACTTGCCGAGCAGTTTCATCTGCGTAGACTTTCCGCTGCCGTCCGTCCCCTCGAATACGATAAATTTTCCCTTGCGTTCCATAACGTCCTCTATTATAACAAACGTGCACGCGCTTGTCAATACGCGCCGCACGCCGTCAAAGCCGTGCGCGGCGGCTCCTTTTTTGCTCTTTATAAAAAATCTGCCGCGCGCAGCGGCGCGCGGCAGACGGCGTACAGTTATTATTCGGCCAGCGGAACGGGACGCTTTTCCGCCACAAAGATGACGCCCAGCGTGCCGGGACCGCAGTGCGAACCGATCACGGGCCCCACGATCTGGCGCACGATATTGGCGTTGGGGCGCTTTTCCAAAATGAGGTCGCGCAGGGCGTCGCCGTCCTCCCTGCAGTCGGCGTCCACCACATACACGGGGTACTTATCCTCGTCCTGCAGCTCGCCGATCACCTTTTCGGCCAGCGTGCGGATGGCCTTTTTCCTTCCGCCCAGCTTGGAAAGCACGGTAAGACCGCCGTCTGCCCCCACGCTGAGCATGGGCTTTAAGCCCAGCAAAGTGCCCGCCACCGCAGCCAGGCCCGAACACCTGCCGCCGCGCTTTAAGTGCATCAGATCGTCCACCACAAAATAGACCGCGACGCGATTGGTGAACGTGCGCAGGAAGGTCAAGATCTCCTCGTCCGAGGCGCCGTTCTGCTTTAAAACGGCGGCCTGCTCCGCCTGGATGCCGGCGCCCAGCGAAATGCTGTTGGTATTGAACACCGTGCACTTGCGTTCGGGAAACTCCTCTTTGAGTTCGCGCAGAGCCAGCTCCAAAGACTGGAATGTGCCGCTTAAACGATGCGAAAAGCTGACATACAGCACGTCTTCCCCCGCCTTAAAATAGGGCGTTAAAATGCGCTTGTAATCCTCGGGGTTGAGCGCCTGCGTCTTGGGGATCTTGCCGCTGCGGACCAGGTCGTAAAATTTTCTGAAATCCGTCTTCTCGCCCAGATCGTAATAGTACTCTTCGTCGTCGATATAGTAGGGCATGGAAATATAGTCCAGCCCCAATTGCTTTGCACGCGTGTACCAGAGTTCTCCGTTGGAATCGAAAATAAGAACGCTCATAATGATAACTCTCAACGTCGGATAGTTATGATTTCTGTATATTATATCACTTTGCGCGTATCTTGTCAAGCGCCGCACAAATATTTGCACGGGCATTGACAATTTTGTATGCCTTTGTTATAATGCAGTCATGATACGCAAAATTCGCCCGCAAGACCGCGCCCTGTTTTTGGAGATGTCGGAAGAATTTTATCGCTCGCCCGCCGTGCTGCACCCCGTCCCCCGCGAATACCACACGCGCACCTTTGAGGAACTGATGCGCTCGCGCGAGCGCATCGAATGCTACATTTTATGCGACGACGACGTGCCGGCGGGGTACGCCCTGCTGCAAAACACCTTCTCGCGCGAGGGCGGAGGGCTGACCGTATGGATCGACGAAATATACATCCGCGCGCCCTTCCGCGGCAGGGGGCTGGGCAAAGAATTTTTTGCCTTTGCCGAAACGCTGGGCGCCTCCCGTCTGCGTCTGGAAGTCGAACCCGAAAATGTTCGGGCGATCGCCCTCTACCGGGCGCTGGGCTATCGGCCGCTCCCCTATGCGCAGTTCGTAAAGGAATGACGCGCCGCACGGACGTCCGCCGCTCTCCCCGGGCCGCGGTTCCGCACGCGGCGCGTAAAACGACCGATCCGCAATAAACATTCAGGGCGCGCCGCGCGGAAAATTCCGCGCGGCGCGCCCCATAGATTACCGAAAAAAACTTTCGGCGCACGCAGGTGGGCCGCTTTTTTAAACGATCCACTCCGCAAACGCCTTAAAGGCCGAAGGAATGGCATACCTTTCGGCGATCTGCCCGGCCGTGGCCCATATATACGGCAGGGGACGGCCGTCGGCTTCGACCAATTTCCCCGTCATGTGCCACTCTACGTGCGTAAATACGTGTTTGGCGCGCTTTTCGGCGATCGTCCTGCCGAGATCGGGCGCCGCACCCTCGAAAAAGGGAAACTGCCACAGCCCGGCAAGCAACCCCCCGGGCGGCCGTTTTTCCAGCGCATATGCATTCCCCCGCCGCAGAACGAGCACCGTGCCCTCCACCACCCTGCGGGCGGGCTTTTCGCTGCGGATGGGATATGCCTCCTCCCTGCCTGCGGCATGCGCGCGGCACAGTCCGTTCCAGGGACAGGCGCCGCAGGCAGGCGCGCCGTTCGGCACGCACACGATGGCGCCCAATTCCATCAGCGCCTCGCAGAATGCGTCCGTCTGCGGCGGATATACGGCACGCAGCTCGGCGGCGATACGGGCGCGCGTTGCCGCGTCGCCGACATTCGACCCGTCTGCCGTAAGGCGCGTTATAATGCGCAGAACATTGCCGTCCACGGCGGGAACGGGCAATCCGAGCGCAATGGAACATATGGCGCCCGCGGTATATTCGCCTACGCCGGGCAGCGATCTTACACCGACCTCCGTCTGCGGGAAACCCTCCGTCGCAATGCGCTTTGCCGCTTTGTGCAAATTGCGGGCGCGGGCATAGTAGCCTAAGCCTTCCCACAACTTTAACACCGCCTCTTCGTCGGCGGCGGCAAGGGCTTCGGCCGTAGGAAAGCGCTGCATAAAGCGCACAAACCGTTCTTTTACCGCCTCTACCCGCGTTTGCTGCAGCATGAGCTCGGAGACGAGCGTGGAATAGGGCGTGCGGACGCGCCGCCAGGGAAGGTCGCGTTTACAGACGCGGTACCACTGCAGCAGCAGCGGTACCGCGTCGCGCATGAGTTGCCGTGTCTGATCCATATGGGCGCCGGACCGCCTTAAAAGAGTCCGCAGATCTTACCGTCCGCGTCGACGTCGATCTTTTCCGCCGCGGGAACGGGCGGAAGTCCGGGCATGGTGAGGATATCGCCCGTAAGCGCCACCACAAATCCCGCGCCTGCCGAAACGGTCACGTTTTTTACGGTGACGGTAAAGCCCGTCGGCGCGCCGAGTTTTTTGGCGTTGTCCGAAAAGGAGTATTGCGTCTTTGCCATACACACGGGCAGACCGCCGAACCCGAGCGCCTCCAGCCGCGCGATCTGCGCGTCCGCCTCGGGCGTGTACACAACGCCGTCTCCGCCGTACACCTCTGTGACGACGGCGGCGATCTTCTGCTTGACGGGCATGCGCTCGTCGTAGCAAAAGCGGAAGGAGGAAGGTGTTTCGCACAGGCGGACGACCTCGCGCGCGAGCGCCTCGCCGCCCTTGCCTCCCTCGGCCCACACGGTGGAGAGCACTGCGCGCACGCCGAGTTTTTCGCACTCGCGCATGACGAGAGCAAGCTCGGCCTCGGTATCGCCGGGGAAGCGGTTGACGGCCACCACCACGGGCAGACCGTATACATCCTTCATATTGGAGACGTGACGCAGCAGATTGGGAAGCCCCGCCTGCAGCGCCTGCAGATTTTCCTGCGAGAGCTCCGTTTTTGGCAAGCCGCCGTGCATTTTAAGGGCGCGGACGGTGGCCACCACCACCGCGGCAGACGGCACCAGCCCCGCTATACGGCACTTGATATCGAAAAACTTTTCCGCCCCGAGGTCTGCCCCGAAGCCTGCCTCGGTGATCACGTAGTCGCCGAGCTTTAAAGCCGTGCGCGTAGCGACGACCGAATTACACCCGTGCGCGATATTGGCAAACGGACCGCCGTGCACGATGGCGGGCGTATGTTCCAACGTCTGCACCAGGTTGGGTTTTAAGGCGTCCTTCAACAGCGCGCACATGGCGCCCGCCGCCTTCAGATCGCCCGCGGTAACAGGTTTGTCTTCGCGAGTGTACCCCACCACGATGCGCGCGAGGCGGGCGCGCAGGTCGGAGAGCGACGTGGCAAGGCACAAGACGGCCATGATCTCGCTGGCGACCGTGATGTTGAACCCGTCCTTGCGGGGCACGCCGTTTTTGCCGCCGCCCAGGCCGTCTTCGACGTACCTGAGCTGACGGTCGTTCATATCCACGCAGCGCTTCCAGGTGATGCGTTCGGGATCGATCCCCAGCGCATTCCCCTGAAAAATGTGATTATCGAGCATGGCGGCAAGCAGGTTGTTTGCCGCGCCGATGGCGTGAAAATCGCCCGTAAAGTGCAGATTGATCTCTTCCATGGGCACGACTTGCGCATAACCGCCGCCCGCCGCGCCGCCCTTGACCCCGAATACCGGGCCGAGCGACGGCTCGCGCAGGGCCACCACGGCGCGTTTTCCGATGCGGCGCATGCCGTCGGCGAGCCCGATGGTCGTGGTGGTCTTCCCTTCGCCCGCGGGCGTAGGCGTAATGGCCGTTACAAGGACAAGCTTGCCCTCTTTTTGCGGCCGACCCATGACGGAGAGGTCGATCTTTGCCTTATAGCGGCCATAGTATTCGATATCTTCTTCCGTCAGCCCGGCGATGCGGGCAATATCGCGCACGGGCAAAAGTTCCGCTTCCTGTGCGATCTGAATATCCGTCTTCATCGGTATCCCCCTATGTGTGCGGCATGCCGCCGATCACTTAAAATATTTTACCGCGCTTTCGAACAGCTTCATGTCGTAGTCGCCCGGTACGTTTTTGTACAGGCCGTATCCTTTACGCTCGGAGTGCCCCATCTTGCCGAACACCCTGCCGTCGGGCGAGAGGATGCCCTCGATCGCCGCGGCGCTGCCGTTGGGATTGAAGTGCACGTCCATGGTGGCGTTGCCCGAGAGGTCCACATACTGCGTCATGATCTGTCCGTTTTCGGCAAGCCGCGCGATCAGCGCGTCCGAAGCGACAAATTTCCCCTCGCCGTGCGAGACGGGCACGGAGAAGATATCGCCTGCCTCCACGCCCGAAAGCCAAGGCGATTTAACGGAGGCAACGCGCACCCGCACGATACGCGACTGGTGGCGCGCAATGTTGTTGTAGGTGAGCGTGGGACAGGACGCATCGGTCTCCACGATCTTCCCGAAGGGCACGAGCCCCAGCTTTATCAGGGCCTGGAACCCGTTGCAGATGCCGCCCATCAGGCCGTCGCGCTCTTCCAGCAGCCGACGCACCTGCTCTTTTACGAGATCGCCGCGGAAGAATGCCGTAATAAACTTACCGGAGCCGTCCGGCTCGTCCCCGCCCGAAAATCCGCCCGGGATGAACACGATCTGGCTTTGGGCCGTCTTTTGCGCAAACGCTTCGGCGGAACGTGCCACCTCGTCCGACGTGCGGTTGCGGATAACAAAGATCTCCGGCTCGGCGCCCGCGTCGGCAAACGCCTTGGCCGTATCGTATTCGCAGTTGGTCCCGGGGAACACGGGGATGAGCACCTTGGGCCGCGCCGTCCTGCATGCACATGCGGACGCGCTGCGCTCGCGGCAGGTATAGTTTTGCAGATGAGCGTAGGGCGTTGCGATGTTGCAGGCGTATACCGGCTCCAGCTTGCCCTCGTAAACGGACAGCAGATCGGATAACAGCAGCCGCTCCGCGCCGCGCACAACGGCGCTCTCCCGCGTCGTCTCGCCCAAAAGCAGCCCCTCTGCGGACGCGTCTTCTGCCAACTCTACGACAAACGAGCCGTAGCGGTAGCCGAACAGCTCCTCCACGGGAATGTCCTCCGCATACCGGAAGCCGATCATGTTGCCGAAGCACATCTTCATCACGGCCTCGGCAACGCCGCCGTAGCCGGGCGTATACGCCGATACGGCCTTGCCCGAGCGCAGCAACTGCGTGACGCGCTCGAAGAGCGCCAGCTGCGACGACGGAACGGGCAGCCCGTTTTGGCAGGCGGGCGAGAGCAGCACGACCTTGTGCCCCGCGTCTTTGAACTCGGGAGATACGACCTCGTCCGCGCGACCCGTGGTGACGGCGAACGAGACGAGCGTGGGCGGAACGTCGATATGCTCAAACGTGCCGCTCATCGAATCCTTTCCGCCGATGGCGGCGACACCCAGATCGACCTGCGCCTTAAATGCGCCCAACAGCGCCGCAAGGGGCTGCCCCCAGCGCGCGGGATCGTGCATGGGCTTTAAAAAATACTCCTGGAAGGAAAGATATACGTCTTTGAACGACGCACCCGACGCGATGAGCCTGGAAATGCTTTCGACAACGGCCAGATAGGCGCCGTGATAAGGGCTTGCCTGGGTGACGTACGGATTGCCGCCCCACGCCATGTACGAGACGGTATCGGTATGCCCCCGTTCCACGGACACGAGATGCGCCATTGCCTGCGGCGGCGTCAGTTGGTACTTCCCGCCGAACGGCATGAGCACCGTGCCCGCGCCGATCGTGGAATCGAACCGCTCGGAAAGGCCGCGCTTGGAGCAGACGTTCAGATCGCCCGCCATTTTTCGATAGTTTTCGGCAAATCCGCCCGTCACGGTGCGGCTGTAATCGGCCGAAGCCGCCGCCGCAACGCTTATGTGTTTTTCGGCGCCGTTGGAGTTCAAAAACGCGCGGGAGACATCGACTATGGTCTTGCCGTTCCACGTCATCACCAGCCGCGGGCTCTCCGTCACCGTGGCGACGACCGTGGCCTCCAGATTTTCGCGCTCGGCCAGCGCGATAAAGCGCTCGGCGCAGTCCGGCTCCACTACCACAGCCATACGCTCCTGCGATTCGGAGATGGCAAGCTCGGTGCCGTCCAGCCCGTCGTACTTTTTGGGCACGGCGTTGAGGTCGATCGCCAATCCGTCCGCAAGCTCGCCGATCGCCACGGAGACGCCGCCCGCGCCGAAATCGTTGCAGCGCTTGATGAGGCGCATCGCCTCGCGGTTGCGGAACAGACGCTGCAATTTACGCTCTTCGGGCGCGTTGCCCTTTTGCACCTCGGCGCCGCAATGGGTAAGCGACTCCAGCGTGTGCGACTTGGAGGAGCCCGTGGCGCCGCCGCAGCCGTCGCGCCCCGTTCTTCCGCCCAACAGGATCACCTTATCGCCGGGGGCGGGCACCTCGCGGCGCACGTTTTCGGCGGGCGTGGCCGCAATGACCGCGCCGATCTCCAGCCGCTTGGCAACATAGCCCGGGTGATACAACTCGTCCACCTGGCCGGTGGCAAGGCCGATCTGGTTGCCGTACGAAGAATACCCCGCCGCGGCCGTTGTAACGATCTTACGCTGGGGCAGCTTGCCCTTTAACGTATCTTTTACGGGAACGAGCGGATCGCCCGCGCCCGTCACGCGCATGGCGGCATAGACGTAGCTGCGGCCGGAGAGCGGATCGCGGATGGCACCGCCGATACAGGTGGCCGCACCGCCGAACGGCTCGATCTCCGTGGGATGATTGTGCGTTTCGTTTTTAAACAGCAGCAGCCAGTCCTGCGGTTCGCCGTCCACGTTCACCTTTATTTTTACGGTGCAGGCGTTGATCTCCTCCGATTCGTCCAGCTTGGGCAGCATGCCCCGCTTTTTTAACAGCTTGCAGGCGATCGTGCCGATGTCCATCAGATTGACGGGCTTGGTGCGGCCGATCTCGGCGCGCGCCGCAAGGTACTCCTCGTACGCCGACTGCAGCAGCGCGTCCTCAAACGAAACGCCGTCGATCGTCGTAAGAAAGGTAGTATGGCGGCAATGATCGGACCAATAGGTATCGATCATGCGGATCTCGGTCAGCGTGGGGTCGCGCCCCTCCTTGCGGAAATACTCCTGGCAGAAGGCGATATCGTCCTCGTCCATGGCGAGGGCGTATTGTTTGACAAAGCCGGCAAGGCCGCTTTGATCGAGCTGCAAAAATCCGGTCAGCGTGGGGACCTCGGTGGGAACGGGATGGGAAATTTTCAGCGTGGCGGGCAGCGCAAGCGAAGCCTCGCGGCTCTCCACGGGGTTGATGACGTACTTTTTGACGGCCTCCACCACGTCGTCGCCGACGGCGCCGTATATGGCGTATACCTTGGCCGTACGGATCAGCGGGCGCGGGCGCATGGAGATGAGCTGGATGCACTGCGCCGCCGAATCGGCGCGCTGATCGAACTGCCCGGGCAGATATTCCACCGCGAACACGCGCGCGCCCTCCAAATCGGCGCCCTCGCTCGCCACGTCCATCTGCGGTTCGGAGAACACCGTCTTTACGCACTCTTCAAACAGCGTTTGGTCGATCTCCTCCGCGTCGTAGCGGTTGAGGATGCGGATGCGTTCGACCGAAGTCAGCCCCAGCAGCTCGCGCACATCGGAGAGCAGGGCACGCGCCTCGTTGTCAAATCCCTCTTTTTTTTCTACATATACTCTATAAACCATATCTGTTCCCTCCCGAAACGCTCAGCCGCGGCCGAGCGCCTTTAAAGCGCGGCGGCCGATATCCCGCCGCATATATGCGTTTTGAAAGCGGATGCGTCCGGCCAGCGCATACGCACGGGCAACGGCGTCTTCCAGCGTGTCGGCCGTGGCCACGGCGCCTAACACCCTGCCGCCCGCGGTGACCAGGTTATCCCCGGAAAGTTTGGCGCCGGCAACGTAAATTTCTTCGCCGCGCTCCGTCTGCGGCAGCGTAATTTCAAACCCCGTTTCGTATTTTTGCGGATAGCCCTCGGAAGCGAGCACCACGCAGCACGCCGCGCCGTCGGAGAAGCGTACCATGTCCGGGGTGAGCGTACCGCCGCGTACCGCCAACATGATCTCCAGCAGGTCGCTCTTTAAAAGGGGAAGCACCACCTGCGTTTCGGGATCGCCGAAGCGACAGTTGTATTCGATGACCTTGGGGCCGTCGGGCGTAAGCATCAGCCCGAAGTAGAGACACCCCTTGAAGGGCCGCCCCTCGGCGTTCATGGCCGCGACCGTGGGCAAAAAGATGGTGCGCATGCACTCGTCGGCGATCTCTTTTGTATAATACGGGTTGGGCGCAATCGTGCCCATGCCGCCCGTATTCAGCCCCTCGTCGCCGTCCCCGGCGCGCTTGTGGTCCATCGACGAGACCATGGGCACCACCGTCTTCCCGTCGGTAAAGGTGAGCACGGATACCTCGGGCCCCGTTAAAAATTCTTCGATCAGCACCCTGTCGCCGCTGGCACCGAACACCTTATTTACCATGATGTCGCCGATCGCCTTTTCGGCCTCGGCATAGTTTTGTACGATGACCGCACCCTTGCCCAGAGCAAGCCCGTCCGCCTTGACCACGGTGGGATACCGCGCCGTCTTCAAATAGGCCAGCGCCGCATCGGCAGAGGAGAACGTCTCGCTTGCCGCCGTGGGGATGCCGTACTTTTTCATGAGCTCTTTCGAAAAGACCTTGCTCCCCTCTATGATCGCCGCGGCCTTGTTGGGACCGAAGCAGGGGATACCCGCCTCTTCCAGGGCGTCCACACACCCCAAAACCAGCGGATCGTCGGGCGTCACCACCGCAAAATCCACTTTATGCGTGCGCGCGAACTGTACGATGCCCGCGATGTCCGTCGCCTTGACGGGCACGCATTCGGCATCCCGCGCAATGCCTCCGTTCCCCGGCAGGGCGTATAGTTTGCCCGATCTTCTGCTTGCCTTTAAACTTTTGATCACGGCGTGCTCGCGTCCGCCGCCGCCCACTACCAAAATATCCATGTCGTATATGCTCCCGATGCGATATGCTTTGTTTTGACGTAAGGGCGCCGCGGCCCGCCGCGCGCCCGAAAAATGCCTGCGCGCAAACCCGCGCCGAAAGTGCGGGTTTGCGCGCCGATGTTTTGCTCAGTGATGGAAGAGCCGCATGCCGGTAAACGCCATTACCATGTTATGGCTGTCTGCCGCGGCGATCACAAGATCGTCGCGGACGGAGCCGCCCGGCTCGGCAATATAGCTTACGCCGCTCTTGTATGCCCGCTCGATATTGTCGGAGAAGGGAAAGAACGCGTCCGAACCCAGCGAAACGCCGCTGATCGTGGCGAGGTAAGCCGCCTTCTCTTCGCGCGTAAAGGGTGCGGGACGGACGGCAAAGTTCTTTTGCCATACGCCGTCGCCCAGCACCTCCTCGCTGTCGTCGGAGAGGTAAATATCGATGATGTTGTTCTTTTCGGGACGCCCCACGCCCTCGGCAAACTGCAGCGAGAGCACCTTTTCGTGCTGGCGCAGATGCCAAAGATCGGCCTTCTGTGCCGCAAGGCGGGTACAGTGAATGCGCGACTGCTGCCCGGCGCCCACGCCGATGGCCTGCCCGTCCGCCGCAAAGCACACGGAATTGGACTGCGTATACTTTAACGTGATGAGCGAGATGATGAGGTCGATCGCCTTGTCCTCGGGCAGCGCCTTGTTTTGCGTGACAATGTTCGAAAGCAGCGCCCGGTCGATCTTAAAGTTGTTGCGCCCCTGCTCGAACGTGACGCCGAACACCTGCTTGCGCTCGATCTCGGCGGGCACGTAGGAGGGATCGATCCTGACCACGTTGTAGCCCCCCTTGCGCTTCGCCTTTAAAATTTCCAGCGCCTTGGGCGAATAAGCGGGCGCGATAACGCCGTCCGACACCTCGCGCGAAATGATCTTGGCCGTCACCTCGTCGCACGTGTCGGAGAGGGCGATCCAATCGCCGAACGAGGACATACGGTCGGTCCCGCGCGCCCTGGCATAGGCGCAGGCGAGGGGCGAATCGTCCAGCCCTGCGATGTCGTCTACAAAGCAGGCCTTTTTTAATGCGGGCGAAAGAGGTTTCCCCACCGCCGCCGACGTGGGCGAAACGTGCTTAAAGCTGGTGGCGGCGCACATACCCGTGGCCTGTTTCACCTCTTTTACCAGCTGCCAGGAGTTGAGCGCATCCAAAAAGTTGATATAACCGGGACGTCCGTTTAAAATTTCCACGGGCAGTTCGCCCCCGTCCGCCATATAGATGCGCGCGGGCTTTTGATTGGGATTGCATCCGTACTTCAACTGAAATTCGTTCATATCGACCTCTCTAAAATCAATCGCAATGATCCGGCCGCCTCACGCGAAAACGGGCATACGGTCCGCCCGCGCCCGCCGGCGCGGCATTACTGTTTTTGGTACTTGTTGATCAGCACGCTTTCTTCCTGCCAGGTGCGCAGCGTGACTGCACGGCAGTAGAGCGAAATTTTATTATCCTCGTCCAGATTTTCCCAAATTTCGCGGGCAAATTCGTTTACGTCGTTGGGAACGGACACGCGCTCGGGCTCGCCCGCAAACGTGGGGAGCGGATCGCCGTCCCTTTCGTAGGTGTGGAGAAAATGCCCCGTGCCGTTGACAGGCTCGTAATCGAAGGTAAAACGGTTGCACTTTTCCCCCTTGCCGTCGGCGCTCTTCAGAATGGACATTTCGTAGGTGAACGATCCGCGCTTTAAATGCAGGATGCCGCTGATGCGCGGGGTATAGTTGGGCGCGTCCGGCTCGAACGTGCGCGTCTTCAGCGCACAGCGGAAGCACTTGCCCATCTTTAAATATTCCTCTATGGTGTCCGTCTGGTCGCCGTTGGTGACGATGATATCGTCGCCCACGCGCTTGACGGGCGAATAGATGATAAGGGAAGGATCCTTTACCTTGCTCTCGTCGAAGGGATAGATAGTGACGGCCTCCCCCTCTTCCACAAACACGCGATTGCGGCTGTTTTCGCTTCTTCCCATAATAAAGTAAGCGAACATCGCCTTTTTTCCGTCCGAACTTTTGCCGATCACGATGCCACGGCCGGGATAGGGATTTCCGGCCAGCGCGCGCTTCATGCTCTTGCGTATGTAAGCCATGCCTGTACTCCTTTGAAATTCATTTGAAGGCGGCGCGAAGACGCGCCGCGTTTACGGTACCGTTTGAACGTGCCGACGCGCGCACCCGCTACGCCTTTTTTAAAAGCGCCTTGCAGACGAGCTCTACCGCCTGCGGCAAGATCTGCCACTCCGCCTGCCGCATTACGCGTTTTTGCAGCGTTTCGGGCGTATCGCCCTCCTCCACCGCCACCGCCTTCTGCAAAATGATGGGACCGCCGTCGCACACTTCGTTTACATAGTGCACCGTGGCGCCCGTCACTTTTACGCCGCGTGCCAGCGCCGCCTCGTGCACTTTAAGGCCGTAAAAACCCGGCCCGCAAAAGCTGGGAATGAGCGAGGGATGGATATTGATCATACGCCCCTCATACTCCCGCGTGAACGCTTCGCTTAAAATGGTCATAAAGCCCGCCAGCACCACCAGTCCGATCTTGTGCTGCCGCAAGGCCCCCAGAATGGCCTGCTCGCGCTGCGTGCGATCGCGCACCTCGCGGCGGTCAAACACGGCGGTCGCCACCCCGGCGCCCTTTGCGCGCTCCAGCGCGTAGGCCCCGGCGTTGTCCGAGACGACGAGCGCCACCTCGCCCGAAGCGATCTTCCCCGCCGTCTGCGCGTCGAGGATGGCCTGCAGATTGGTCCCCCCGCCCGAACAGAGCACGGCGACCCTTATTTTGTTCAGCACAGGATCACCCCGTCGTCGCTCTTTACGATCTCACCCAGCACGTACGCGTCCTCTCCGTGCTCCTTCAGCAGCGCAACGGCGCGGGAGACATCCTCTTTGGCGACGACGATGCTCATGCCGACGCCCATATTAAAGGTGTTGAACATATCGTGCTCGGAAATGCCGCCGCGCTTTTGGATGAGGTCGAACACGGGCAGCACCCTGACGTCGTTCCTGCGGATCCTGACGCCCAGCCCCTTTGGGATGGAGCGGGGCATGTTTTCGTAAAACCCGCCGCCCGTAATGTGCGAAATGCCCTTTACCGCGACCTCTTTTATAAGGGCCAGCACGGGCTTTACATAAATTTTGGTGGGCGTGAGCAATACCTCGCCCAGGCTCTTTCCGTCCAGCTCCGCCACGGGCGCGGACAGGTCGCAGCGGTCTACGTCGAACACTTTGCGCACCAGCGAAAAACCGTTGGAGTGTACGCCCGAGGAGGGCAGCGCCAACATGACGTCCCCCTCCTTCATTTTGCTGTTGTCGATCACCTGCGAGCGGTCCACCACGCCCACCGCAAAACCGGCGAGGTCGTACTCCTCCTCGGGCATCAGTCCGGGATGCTCGGCCGTTTCGCCGCCCACCAGCGCGCAGCCCGCGCGTACGCACCCCTCGGCCACGCCGCCGACGATGGCGGCGATCTTTTCGGGCACGTTGCGGCCGCAGGCGATATAGTCAAGAAAAAGAAGGGGTCTGGCGCCGCAGCAGACGATATCGTTGACGCACATCGCCACACAGTCGATGCCGACCGTATCGTGCCGGTCCGTTAAAAAGGCCAGCTTTATTTTGGTGCCCACGCCGTCCGTTCCGGAGACAAGCACGGGCTCTTTCATGCCGGAGACGTCCAGCGGGAACAGGCCGCCGAAGCCGCCGATATCCGCCTTGCCGCCCGGCATGGTGCGGGCGACGTGGCGTTTCATCAGTTCTACCGCCCGATAGCCCGCGGTAATATCTACGCCGGCCTGTTTATAGCTGTCGGAAAAACTCTTTTCCATCATTTACTTCTCCGCCTTTTTTTGGAACTTCGGATTCTCGCTGATCGGCCTGTCGACGATGGGCCGCTCGAATCGGTTTTTATCGGTCGTCTCCGGGATCTCGGTGGGATATACGCCGTCGAAGCAGGCGCAGCAGAACCCGCTGCCGTCGCCGCCCGCAAGTCTGCGCGCGTGCTCGATATCCAAATACCCCACCGAATCGGCCCCGATGATCTGCGCGATCTCTTCCGTCGTGTGATGGCAGGCGATCAGATTCTCGCGCGAATCGATGTCCGTCCCGTAATAACAGGGGTTTAAAAACTTGGGTGCGGACGACAAAAAATGTACCTCGGTGGCGCCCGCCTCGCGCAGCTGCCGCACGATGGGACGGCTGGTGGTGCCGCGGACGATGGAATCGTCCACAAGGATGACGCGCTTGCCGCGCACGGCCGACGCAATGACGTTCAGCTTTATTTTTACTTTGTCCTCGCGCACCTTCTGATCGGGGGCGATAAAGGTGCGGCCGATATATTTGTTCTTTAAAAAACCGATGCCGTAGGGAATGCCGGAGGCCTGCGCATAACCCAGCGCCGCGTCCAGCCCGGAATCGGGCACGCCGACGACGATATCGGCGTCGATCTTATACTTTTCGGCCAAAAAAGCGCCCGCGCGCTTACGCGCGTCGTGCACGTAGCAACCGTCGATCTCAGAATCGGGCCGCGCCGTATAAAAATATTCAAATACGCAAAAGGCCTTTTTGCCGCCGCAGTACGACGTATCGCTCTTGACGCCGTCCTTGGTTATGACCAGCATTTCGCCGGGTTCCACCTCGCGCACCTTGTGCGCGCCGACCGCGTTCAGGGCGCACGACTCGGAGGCGATCAGATAGCTGCCGTCGTCCCGCCGCCCGAAGCAGAGCGGGCGGAAACCGAGCGGATCGCGCGCGGCGATCAGCTTGGAGGGCGACATGACGACCAGCGAATACGCCCCCTTCAGCCTACCCATGGCGGCGAGGACAGCCTCTTCGATCGAGCGCGTTTTAACGCGCTCCTTGGTGATCACGTAGGCGATGACTTCGGTATCCGACGTGGTATGGAAAATGCAGCCCTCGCTTTCCAGCCCGGCGCGCAGCTCCGTTGCGTTGATAAGGTTGCCGTTGTGCGCCAGCGCCATGTTCCCCTTTAAATGGTTTACCACGATGGGCTGGGCATTTTCGCGGCCGCTTGTCCCCGTGGTGCCGTACCGCACGTGCCCTATGGCCATGTTGCCGTAGCCCAGCTTGTTCAGCACATCGGGCGTGAACACGTCGTTGACGAGGCCCACGTCTTTATACGAAGAGAACACGCCGTCGTTGTTTACGACGATGCCGGCCGATTCCTGTCCCCTGTGCTGCAGGGCAAACAGCGCATAGTAGGTGGTGGACGCAACATTTTGCACGGCCGGCGCAAAAATACCGAAGACGCCGCACTCCTCGTGGATCTCATGCTCCATATGCGTTACTCCCCCTGCGATACCCGCTTGAAGATCTCCGCATAGGCGCTTTCTACCCCGCCCATATCGCGGCGGAAGCGATCTTTATCCAGCTTTTCGTTGGTCTTTACGTCCCAAAAACGGCAGGTATCGGGCGAAATTTCGTCGGCGAGGACGATGGTGCCGTCCGGCAGTCTGCCAAACTCCAGCTTGAAGTCGATAAGCTTTACGCCCAAGTGCAAAAAGTACTCTTTTAATACTTCGTTCACCTTAAAGGCATACTTTTTAATGGTTTCGATCTCCTCTTCGGTGGCGAGCTTTAACGCCAGCGCATGATACGAATTGATCAGCGGATCGTCGAGCGCGTCGCACTTGTACGAAAACTCGATGGTGGGCCGGTCGAACACGATGCCCTCTTCCACGCCGTAGCGCTTGGCGAACGACCCGGCGGAGACATTGCGGATGATCACTTCGAGCGGAACGATCTTCACCTTTTTTACCAGCGTGTCGCGCTCGGAGAGCTCCTTTACGAAGTGCGTGGGCACGCCCGCCTTTTCCAAAAGCTGCATCAGCAGGTTGGTCATGCGATTGTTCACCACGCCCTTTCCGGCGATCGTACCCTTCTTCTGCCCGTTAAACGCGGTCGCGTCGTCCTTATACGAAACGATGCACAGGGTCTCGTCCGTCGTGGCAAATACCTTTTTGGCCTTTCCTTCGTACAGCTGAACGGTCTTTTCCATAACTCTATCTCCTTTGTTCTTAAAAAAATTTTTCGGATGAGCGGCTCACTTGCCGTACTTTGCAGAGATCTCCGCGTTCTTTTTTAACACCTTTTGCGACGCGGCCGTGCGCGCGGCAGTAAGTTTTTCGGCAAGCGTCCCGTCGGAGACCGCCAAGATCTGCACCGCAAGCAGCGCCGCGTTCTGCGCGCCGTCGATCGCCACCGTCGCCACGGGGATACCCGAAGGCATCTGCACGGTGGAGAGCAGCGCGTCAAGGCCGTCGAGCGTGGAACTCTTTACGGGGATGCCGATCACGGGGAGTACGGTGTTGGCCGCAAACGCCCCCGCAAGGTGCGCGGCCTTGCCCGCCGCGCAGATGATGGCGCCGAACCCGTTCCGTGCCGCCGAACAGGCAAAGGCCCGCGCCTCTTCGGGCGTGCGATGCGCGGAATAGACGTGCGCTTCGTACGGAACGCCGTATTCTTCCAAAACGGCGAACGCCTTTTCCACAACGGGCAGATCGCTGTCGCTACCCATGATGACCGCAACTTTTTTCATACTGTATATGCCTCCGAATGTAAAATGTTACATCGATTGTCCGCCGCCGCCCGCGGCCGAAAAAATGAAAAGGAGCAGTCTTTTTCCGCGTGAAAAAAACTGCCGTACGACCCGTTTAAACGACCGACCCTTCGCCCGCCGCATGCGACGGGAAACGCCATATCCTCTTCATGGGTTTATTATATCATGCGCCCCTTACCGTCGTCAAGCATTCGGCGCGTTTTTTCGGGAAAAATGCGGGATGCACGCAAAAAAAGCCGACGGCATATTGCGGCGGCAGGCCCGCCGCCGCACCCGGAGGCGAACGGATCTTTCCCGCGCCCGCATGCGGCGGGAGGCCGCGGGCGTTACCCCAGCGCAAGGTCGAGCGCCATCATCGCGCAAAAGCCCAGCACCACGCCCGCGCTTGCCAACGTCCGGTTGCCGGAAAAGCACGCGGGGATGAGTTCGGAGCATACGACCGCCGTCATGGCCCCTGCCGAAAAGGCCAGCGCCCACGGCATGAGCCAGCCGATCGCCCCCGCGGCCAGCGCGCCCGCCACGCAGGCGGGCACCTCCACCGCGCCCGACCCCTGCGCAAACAAAAAACTTCTGACGGGCGAAAGCCCTTTGGCGCGCAGCGGAAAAGCGACGCACATCCCCTCCGGAAAGTTCTGCACGGCAATGCCCAGCGCAAGCAGCAGCGCGGAAAGCGCCGAGCCGTCCGCCGCGCCCGCGGCAAAGGCGACGCCGACGGCCATGCCCTCCGGTATATTGTGCAGAGTGACCGCAAAATATAGCAGCGCCGTACGGCGGTCGCCGATCGCACGCATCGTACGCTGCGTCCGCGACAGGATCAGATCGCTGAGCACCAAAAACACGCCGCCCGCCAAAAAGCCGAACGTGACGGGCAGCCAGGCAGGCAGCGAGCCGACTGCCTCGACCGCGGGCAGCAGCAACGAAAAAAAACTTGCCGCGATCATGATGCCGGCAGACGCGCCCGTCAGCAGCGTCAGAGAATGCCGTTTGGGACTGCGCGAAAACAACACGAACGAAGCTCCCAACGCCGTCATTGCATACATCGCCAACGAAGCCGCCAGCGCCCGCGCCCATACGGGCAACGATAAAAACCACTGCATTCCAATCCCCCGCCCCGCCCGCAGACGGGCAGTCATGTCATCGTATGCGCCGCCCGTGCGGCGCGTTCCGCCCCGCGCCGCAAAATTTGTTAAATATGCACAAAACGAACCGCCGGTTTTTTTCACGAAAATTTCATGATCTGTCTTGACAAGCGCGCGTTTGCGTACTATAATAAAGAAAAAATTACGAATCTCGGGGGAAATTGTTATGATCGCTTTGGGCATTGTCACACTGCTCCTTCTGGTATTTACGCTGGTATACTATGCGTATCTGGCCAACCATTCGGAGAAAGACGTATCGTTCTTTATGAGCGTGAGCCTGATCATGCTTGTCATGAACCTGGCAACCAACACGGCGGGCGGCGGCATTTTGGGCATTTCGTGGCTGTATTTTGCAGTCGCACTCATCTTTATCGGCGTCGGATTTGCGGTCGATACGCACGAATCGGTGGCATTTTATCAGTCGATCGGCCCCTGGTTCAAAAACACCTTCTCCAACATGAAGCTGTTCGGATGGCAGGTGCTCTCCTCCGTCCTGTTCCCGGCCGGCGTCATACTGTACTTTGTATGGTACAACAAACAGGGCGTTCTGGCGCGCGAATGCGGAAAATGCGCCATGTGGGGGCTGCTTGCCTGGGCGATGCTCCTTTGGATGATCCTCGGCCCCGTGCTGTGATGCACCGATAACAACAAAATACCGCCCGCCGCAAATGCGGCGGGCTTTTATAATGAGGCGCCGCCCCGCAACTCGTTGCGAGGCGGCGCCTCATTCTGCCGCATTGTTTTATATTGTGCCGTTCGGCAAATCGTTTTCCGCCGGCCGCGCCGCGGCGCGGCGCAATGCGTCCGCCGCGGCGCGTTCCGCAATTTCCGCCGTACGGCGCAGCATGGCGTCTGTATGGGCGGCGGAGACGAACATCGCCTCGAACTGCGAGGGCGCGACATAGACGCCCGCGTCCAGCATTCCGCCGAAATAATCGGCATATGCCTGCGTATCGCAGCGGCGCGCCTCGGCCTCGCAGCGGGGCGCTTCCGACGCAAAAAACGGCGTAAGGAGCGAGCCGACCCTGCCAACGGGCACCCTCGCCCTGCGGAAGGCCTTTTCCAGCAGGGCGCCCTTTTGCTCGAGCGCGGGATACAGCGTATCGCGCGATGCACGCAGCAGGCGCAGCGTCGCAAGGCCCGCGGCCGTCGCCACGGGATTGCCGGAAAGCGTTCCCGCCTGGTATACCTTCCCGACGGGCGCAACGCACGCCATGACGTCGCCTCTGCCCGCGTACGCCGCCAGCGGCATACCGCCGCCCACGATCTTTCCGAACGCGACCACGTCGGGCGAAACGCCGTACCGCTCCGCCGCACCGCCGTATGCCACGCGGAAGCCCGTGATCACCTCGTCGAACACCAGCAATGCGCCAAATTGCGTGCACAGCGCCCGCAACCCCTGTAAAAAGCCCTCCGCGGGGGGCACCACGCCCATATTGGCGGCAACGGGCTCCACAATGACGCAGGCGATCCGGCGGGGATACGCCTCGAACAGGGCGCGTACGCCCGCAAGGTCGTTGTACGCGGCGACCAAGGTCTGCTCGGCATACCCGCGCGGCACGCCGTCGCTGTCGGGCGCGGCACCCGTAAGACAGCCGGAACCCGCCTTTACCAGCAGACCGTCGGAATGACCGTGATAGTTCCCCGCAAATTTTACGATCTTATCTCTGCCCGTATAACCGCGGCACAGCCGCACGGCCGACATGGTCGCTTCGGTACCGGAGCTTACGAGGCGCACCTTGTCGGCGTAGGGTGCGGCATACAAAATTTCTTCGGCAAGCGCGGTCTCGCGTACGGTGGGCGCGCCGAACGTGAGACCTCCCTCTGCCGCGCGCACCGCCGCCTGCACCACCTTGCGATGTGCGTGCCCCAAAATGAGCGGGCCCCAGCTCATAACGTAATCCAGGTACTTCTTGCCATCCTCACCGTACAAATACGCCCCCTTGCCGCGGCGGATAAATACGGGCGTACGCTGCACGGCGCGAAAGGCGCGCACGGGCGAATTAACGCCGCCGGGGATCACCCGCTCCGCGCGGGAAAACCGTTCCCGATCGCTCATACGCCCTCCCGCCGCCAGCGCGCCCAGTCGAGCGCGTGATAGGTGATGACCAAATCGGCGCCCGCGCGGAAAAAGGCGGTAAATATTTCGTCCACAGTGCGCCGCTCGTCCAGCAGCCCCGCCCGCGCGGCAGCCTTTACCATGGCGTATTCGCCGCTGACGTTATACACGGCAAGGGGCAGCCGCGTCTGCGCGCGCGCCGCGCGAACGACATCCAAATAGGCAAGCGCAGGCTTTACCATAACGACGTCCGCCCCCTCCGACTCGTCCGCGGCGATCTCGCGCAGGGCCTCGCGCCCGTTGCGGAAATCCATCTGATACGACTTTCTATCCCCCGTCTGCGGCGCGGAATCGGCAGCGTCACGGAAGGGGCCGTAAAAGACCGAGGCAAATTTGGCGCTGTATCCCATGACGGGGAGATGCGCATACCCCGCGCCGTCCAGAGTGGCGCGGATGGCGCCCACCACGCCGTCCATCATGGAAGAGGGCGCCACCATATCCGCGCCCGCCTTTGCCGCGGCCAGCGCCGCCCGCGCGTGGAGCGGGAGAGAGGCGTCGTTATCCACGTCGCCGTCCTTCAGCACGCCGCAATGCCCGTGCGACGTATACTCGCACAGACAGATATCCGCCACGATCAAAAACTCGCCCCCGCGCGCCCGCAACAGGGCGCGGATGGCGCGAACGGCCTGCGGTACAACGCCGTCTTCTTCATAGGCGCCGCTCCCGCACTCGTCCTTGCGCGCGGGAATACCAAACAGCATGACCCCCGCGATCCCGGCCGAAAGCACCGCGTCGACCACCTCCGAAAGATTGTCCGCCGAATAGCGGAACACGCCGGGCATGGAGGGAACTTCCTCCTTTACCCCGCTGCCCGCGCACACGAATACGGGATAGATCAGCGCGCCCGCGCGCACCTGCGTCTCGGCAAACGCGTCACGAAGGGCCCGCGTTCTGCGAAGTCTTCTTAATCTCTGCATATATCCTCCTCGATCGCCGCAGCCAACGCCGCCGCGGTGGCGTTGGCCGCCACAAGGGGCGTATACCCCTGCCGGCGCAATTCTTTTGCCGTTTCGGACCCGATGCACACGGGCGTGGCGCCCTCCGGCAGCCGCACGACGGAAAGCAGCGCCCGCGCGCCCCCCGCCGACCCGAACGTAACGTAGTTTGCGCGGCCGATCTGCGCCGCGGCCTCCGCGATACGCCCGCCGTCGGCAACCGTTTCGTACAGTGCGATCTGTTCGCCCGCGCGCAGCAGTTCGTCGCTGCCCTCCGCCGCCCGCAGCAGCGCCACCCGCTCCGCCGGAAGCCCGCATGCGACAACGACGTCCGTCAGCGCCGCGACCGTGTATTCCTGCGGCATGACGTCGGCGTAAAAACCGTACTGCCGCAGCCGTTCCGCCGTCTGCGGACCGATGACCGCAAACCGTTTGTCGCCGAACACGCGCCAATCGACGCCCAGCTCCCTTGCCCGCTCAAAAAACACCTGCACGCCGTTGGCGGAAGTAAACACCAGCATGCGATAGCGGCCGAGCGACCCGTACACGCCGTCGAACGGGCGCGGCACGATCGCAAGATGGGCGCAGGCGACGGACGAAACCCCCCGCGCCCGCAGCGCGGCGCACACGCGGCGCACGTGTTCCGGCGTGCCCGTCACCGCAATGTGGACGCCGGAGCGCGGCGGCGATAGCAGATCGGGCGCGCATACCATGCCGACGATCGCCGTAAGCGGCGCAGGCATGTCCGCGGCGGTCTGCGCAAGCGCCCGCAGCAGACAGCGGCGTACCTGCATGGCGGGCATGCCCGCCGCGGAGATCAGGGCGGCGGGCATATCCCCCGACATGCCCCCCCGCATAAGTCCTTCGGCAATTTCGCCCGCGGCAGCCTTGGCCATTAAAAATACCAGGGTGTCCTGTTCCCGGGCCAACTGCGAAAATGCGGGCGTGCCCTCCGCCGTATGCGCCGTTATCACGTGCAGCCCCCGCGATACGCCGCGGTGTGTGACGGGGATGCCGGCAAACTCCGCCGCCGCCACGGCCGACGTAACACCCGGTACGAACTCGCAGGCGACACCGGCGGCGGCAAGCGCGGCGGCCTCTTCGCCTCCGCGCCCGAACACGCAGGGATCGCCCCCCTTCAGGCGTACGGTAAGCGGGTACCGCCCGGCGCATGACAGCAGCAATGCATTGATCTCTTCCTGCGGAAGGCTATGCCTGCCCGCACGCTTTCCCGCAAAAATTTTTCGGCACGAGGGCTTTACCATGCCGAGGATGCTTTCGTCCAGCAGACTGTCGTACACCACACAGTCGCACGCCTGCAGCAGCGCGGCGCCGCGCAAGGTCAGCATACCGCTCCCGCAGCCCGCCCCCACCAGTACGACGCGGTTCATATAAGCCCCCGCGCAAGGGCCGCGATATCCCCCTCGCCCGTGTATCGGATGCGCGCGATCTTCCCTTCCGACTGGGCGTACAGCCATATCCCGTCAAAATAACTCCCGGCGCCGCCCGTACAACCGCCGCCGAGCGCACGCTGGCAGGCGCGTTCGATACGCGCCGCCCGCCCCGCCGCCGCGTCGTGCACCGCTTCGCCGGGCGCGCCTTCGAGGGCGATGATCCCCTGGCAGGCCGCAGGCACGCATTCCGCCGGAGAAAGTACCCTCATCTGCAGGCGCGCGTCGCAAACCGCAAGCCGCTCCAACCCGGCTGCCGCCAGAATAAGGGCATCCACTTCGCCGTCGAGCAGTTTTCGGATGCGTGTATCGACGTTTCCGCGGATGGGCATGACCGACGCCTGCGGCAGCAGCGCGGCGATCGCCGCCGCGCGGCGGGGCGAACCCGTGCCCACCGTGCACACCGCACGCCCCTTTACGGTCAAAAGCACGTCACGCGCGTCGGCGCGCGGCAGGCAAAAAAAGCCGTCGTGCGCGACGTCCGTGGGCAGATCTTTGGCGGAATGCACGGCAACGTCGATCTCCCCGCGCTCCAGCATGCGCGCCAGGACGTCGGTGAATGCGCCGCGCCCCAGTGCGGAAAGCGGCGAAGCGCGATCATCGTCGCCGCGGGTATGCACCACGACCTGCTCTGTCTCGTATCCGCAGGCCGAGAGGGCGCGCGCAGCCTCCCCGGCCTGTGCAAGCGCCAGACGCGAACCCCGCGTTCCAAGCCGCAATTTCATATCTCCTCACCCTCCAAAAGCCGCTCTACGGCGGCCGTATACGCCGCGCCGGACAGCGTTTTGCGCAGCTGCTCCGCCCGGCGCGCTATGTCCTCCAGATCCGGCGGGAGCGCGCGCTCGATGCGTCTGCGCAGCGCCGCGGCCAGCGCGGGAGACGCGCCGCCCGTGGAGATCCCCACCACCACATCCCCCGCCGCGATCAGTGCGGGAAAATAAAAGTCGCAATTTTTTTTGTCGTCCACACAGTTGACGGGAATACCCGCCCTGCGGCAATCGGCGGCGACACGGGCGTTGAACGCCCGATCGTCCGTGGCGATCACGGCAAAATCGGCATCTTGCAGCAGCGCTTCCTCGTATTCTTCCGCCGTGCGTTCGGCCATGGCGCCGAGTTCCGGCAAAATGGCGCGTGCGCACACGCTGAACGTCACCCCGAACGGGCGCAGCGTTTCGGCCTTGCGCAGCGCCACCGCACCGCCGCCCGCCAAAAAGCAGCGCGCCCCCCGCACGGGGCGCATAAACGGAAAACACTTCACGATTTCTCCTCCTCCGGCCGCGCGCACGCGGCAATAAATGCCGCCGGATCGCGCTTGCGCAGGCTGCGCAGCGCGCCGTCCCGCGCCAGCCGTTCCGCAAACCGACGCGCCGTCTTTGCCGCGCGATACTCGGTAAAACACGTCTCCGCCACGCGCCGCGCCTCGACAACGGCCGCCCGTTTTTTTTGATTGTTCTCTTCCGCTGCCGCGCGGAACTCGTCGATGTTCATCAGCGTACAGCCGGGGAGTTCCGCCATGGCGTCGTCGATATCGGGCGGCACCGCAAGGTCGATCAGCAGTCTGCGCCGCGGCGTCTTCAAGGCTGCCGCGGCAGGCGCGTACTCCAGCACCGTGTGCTGCGACGCCGTGCAGCAGATAACGGCGTCGGCCTCGTTTAAGCGGACGTACCGCTCGGCATACGGCACGCAGACGACGCCGCTTCCGGCAGCAGCCGCCGGAATGCGGTGCTCGCGCACCGTTGCCCAAATATGCAGCCCGTCCGCCGCCAGTAAATTTTTCAGTACCGACGCACCGAGCTTGCCCGTGGCGCCGATCATCAGCACATTTTTTGCCCGCGCGCCACGCACGGCATTGGCCGCCAGCGTTGCGACCGAACAGGCATGCGACGAAATTTTTGTTTGGGCGCGCACGCGCTTTCCGCAGGCCAACGCCGCCTGGAACACGGCATCCAGCCCCGCCGTCGCACCGAAGGCGCACGCCTCCTCGTACGCGTCGCGTAGCTGGCCCAAAATTTCGTCCTCCCCCAACAGCATGGAACACAGCCCCGCCGCCAGCAAAAACAGGTGTCGCTCGGCCGCTTCGCCCGCGTGGTACGCAAGCGGCCGCGTCACCCCGGCCGCCTCGAACAGCGCGTTGCGCGCCGCCTCCGGACTGCACGAAAAATACAGCTCGGTGCGGTTGCACGTGACAAGCACCACGCAGCTTCCCAGCGGACCCAACCGCTCGTACAGCGCGGCCCGCTCGCGCGAGGAGAGGGCAAACAGACGGCGCTCCTCAACGGGCGCGCCGCAAAAATCCAACGAAAAACAATCCATCCGAACCTCGCAAACCCCGTAATAGTGCGCCGTTCCGGCCGCCGCGGGCGGCCGTATAAAACGAAACGAGGGGATACGTACCCCCTCGTTCGGCTGACAGGTCACGCCCCGATGAGTTTTTGTTCGACGTATTCAAACCCGAGCCTCGCTACCGTATCGGCAAACCGCTCGCCGTCGGCCCCCTCGTCTCTGAACAGCGCAATGGCGCGCTCTACCACCTGCATCACTTCGTCCTCCGAAGTAAAAATTTTAGAGAGCGCCCGACCTTGCGCCACGCGTTTACCCCAGCGTCCGCCGATATAAATTTTATAGCCGTCGCGGTAATCGGTCACCGCCCCGAACGGGCAGGCATTGCGGCAGCGCCCGCAGTGATTGCACGCCGCGGGATCGATATCGATCTTCCCGTCATGCACTTTGGCGATCTTAATGGGGCAGGCCAGTTCTACGCGGCATTTTTTGCAGCCGCGGCACTGATCGAGATAGACGGTAGGGATACGCTGACCGATCACGCCCAAATCGTTTAAATCGGGCTTGACGCAGTTGTTGGGGCATCCGCCCACCGCAAGCTTAAACTTGTGCGGAAGCGCGACGTCGTGCATCTCTTCATAAAAACGAATGTGCAGCTTTTCGGAGAGGGAAAACGTATCGATCAAGCCGTATTGGCAGGTCGTGCCCTTGCACGAAACAACGGGGCGCACGCGCTTACCCGTGCCGCCCACGGACAACCCGCGCGCGGCTAAAAATTCGCGCAGGGGCTCTGCGTTCTCGTATTTTACGCCCTGGATCTCCAACGTAAGACGGACCGTCATGGTCACCTCGCCCGAACCGAATCGCTCGCACGCTTCGGCGATCGCGCGGTGCTGCTCTGCCGTCAGCTTTCCGTTACGCGTAATGACGCGCGCGTTAAACACATCGGGATATCGTTTATCCTGCAAAAAACCCAGTCCTTTTAAGCGCTTTACCTCTTCCGGCGATACCGTGTACTCCATCTTCTCCCCTCTTCGTTGTTTTTTGCAGACATAACCACCGTTACAGTATAGCATGTTTTATCGTACATGTCAATTATAAAGTATTAACGCTGCAATCAAATTGTATCACAATATTACTCGCTTTTCAATAATATTTTTAAAATTAACTTAACACTTTATGGGTATTCTTGACTAACTTTATGTTTTACAACTCTGTTATACATTAAATTTCGTTTAATTACCTTTTTCAACAAACCAGGAACACAAAAGTAATTCCTGATTTGCCTGCTCTTCTTACTCACTATTAATTACGATTTATTGTCCAACTTTTTTGAAAGCAGCACCAGTTCCCCACCCAGTTCTTTAAGAGTACCACTTTCCGCAGAGAATTGTTATCATCGCAATTTTTAGTCCTTACCGTACTAAAAATCTATAGGTCGCTGGTTCAAACCCTATCGTACTAAAAAAATGCAAAATCGTATCCCTAAAAACACATTATTTATCTATGAAAATAGACATTGCTCATAAACAAAAAACCTTGAAAAACGTATTGTTTTTCAAGGTTTTCTGTTTTGCAGCCTCTACGTCTGCAACTGTGGCTGCCCCTGGCAGACTCGAACTGTCGACACTGCGGTTAACAGCCGCATGCTCTACCGACTGAGCTAAGGGGCAATAAAAGGTGGCAACTACCTATCCTTCCGGGCCGTTAGGCCAAGTACTTTGGGCGTAAGAGAGCTTAACTTCTGTGTT
>CALVPS010000002.1 GCA_944354035.1 uncultured Clostridia bacterium
TGGCGGCGTTGTTTTTGTGCAGCACGCCTTTGCTGGCCGCGGAATCGATGGCGGAGACCGTTTCGGGATAGAGGGCGGTCGCCGTATCCTTGTCGCCAGCGTTAACGGCGGCGAGGAATTTTTTAATGGTCGTCTTCAGCGCGGATTTGATCATTTTGTTTTCTTGCGTCTTTTTTTCGGTAACCAGAACGCGCTTTTTTGCAGATTTAATGTTAGGCACGGTACAATAACTCCTTGTCAGTTGCTTTTCTCTTAATAACTTTTGCTATTTTAACATAAAATAATGTGTTTGTAAACTGTTTTTCGTGCCGATCGGCTAAAATTTTAAAAAATTGCGCGGAGGTATCTCATGCAAAACGACAACGCGCCGCGCGTCGGTGTATTCGACAGCGGCATCGGCGGACTTACCGTGCTGGCGGAGTGTGCAAGACAGGCGCCGCAGGCAATATATTACTATTATGGTGATAATGCACATGCGCCGTACGGGGCGCGCAGTCCGCGTGAGATCGCCGGCTTTGTCGGCGCGGCGGTGCGGCGCCTGCGTCTGTACGGTGTTTGCGCCGTTGTGCTGGCCTGCAATACGGCCACTGCCGTGTGTGTCGACATGCTTCGCAAGACCTGTCCCGTTCCGATCGTCGGTATCGAGCCCGCCGTTGCGCCGGCCGCCCGCCGTTGCCGCCGCGTGCTGGTGCTTACGACGCCCGTTACGGCACGCAGCGAACGGCTCTGTCGGCTGACGGAAGGGTTCCCGCAATGCGATATTACGGTGTACGGCGCGCCGGGACTCGCCGCCGCCATCGAGCGCGGCCTCAGTCGAGGTGAAGGCGTGACCATTTTCGACCACCTACCGTCGGGACGGTACGACGGCGTGGTGCTCGGATGCACGCATTATGCCTTTTTTCGCAGGGAAATCGGTCTTTTTTACGGTTGTCCGGTGTTTGACGGGGCACGGGGGACGGGCGCGCGCCTGCGGCAGCTGCTTTCCGATATGGATCCAGGGACGGATGACCACCTTTTATTCACGAGGAATACGAACAAATGTTTTAGCAAAAAAGCGAAATATCACCATAAAAAACAAGTAATATTTTTAGGAAAGTGCAAAAAAATCAACGAATACGTATATAATACAAACATTTGTTTTATTTAAAAGTAAAAATAATTTTGTTTTTCGGCAAAAAAATGGTCAAAGGTGGTTGACAGTGGTCACAAGTGGTGTTATAATACTGATTGTAATATTTCAAACGGAATGCACAAAAGGGCAGCATGAAACTTTTAAGCGGAAAAGTCGCGCACCAGTTGGATGCCAAAAACAGAATCAGGATCCCGGCGAAGTACAAAAACGCTTTTCCCACCGGCGAGCCGCTTTATTATGTAGAATACGCGCCCGCGTGTATTTCCGTCATGCCGGAGTCTGTGCTGAACAGCCGGCTTGCCTCGTTTGACGAGGTAAACCCCGGCGATCCGGAAATGATGAATGCCAAGCGCAGGATCTTATGTTCCATTGAAGAAGTCGTGGAGGACGGCCAGGGCCGCGCACAGCTGCCAAAGTCGTTCCGCGAGTACGCCTCCATCGAAAAGGACGTGATCACCGTAGGGATGGGGGATTACGTGGAGATCTGGGCGCAGGATCGGTTTGAACGGGCCGTCGGCGATATGACCATTCAGCAGGCAAACGCGCTGGCCTATAAAAAGAAGGGCGCGGAGTATTAAAATGAGCGCATACCATTGTCCGATCATGCTCCGGGAGGTACTGGAAGGGTTGAACATCCGCCCGAACGGCGTGTACTTTGATGGAACGGCGGGCGGGGGCGGTCATTCGTACGCCATTCTGGCGAGCGATCCCACGGTGCAGCTGATCGCCACCGACAAGGACGGCGAGGCGATCGCGGAGACGCAAAGGCGCTTGGCGCCGTTTTCCGGTAGGTTTCGGCTGTATCGCACCGATTTTAAGCGATACGACGAAGTATTGCGCGAGGCGGGCGTGGAAGCGCTGGACGGATATTTGCTGGATCTGGGCATTTCTTCGCATCAGATCGACGACGCGGCCCGCGGGTTTGCCTACATGAGCGACGACGCGCCGCTGGATATGCGGATGGACGATCGTTCCGCCCTCACGGCAGAGACGGTGGTAAACGAGTATTCCCCCGAGGCGCTCACACGCATTTTACGGGAATACGGCGAAGAGGTGTTTGCGTCGGCTATCGTGCGCCGCCTCGTGGCCGAGCGGGCCGGAGGACGGGTAACGACCTGCGGCGCACTGCGCGTCATTATAGAGGGGGCCGTTCCCGCAAGATATCGGTATCATGCCTGCGCCAGAAAGACCTTTCAGGCGATCCGCATCGAAGTGAACGGCGAGCTGGCGGGGTTGAAGGAATGTATTGCGGGGCTTACGCGGCGGCTGCGGCCGGGCGGAAGGGCGTGCGTCCTCACCTTTCATTCGCTGGAAGACCGCATCGTAAAGCAGGTGTTCCGCGAAATGGCGGAGGGGTGTACCTGTCCGAAGAGCTTCCCCGTGTGTATCTGCGGGAAAAAGCGCGAGGTAGAGCCCGTTGGCAGACAGCCGCAGACGGCAAGCGAGGCCGAACAGGCCGAAAATTCGCGCAGTAAGAGTGCAAAGTTGCGAATTGTCCGAAAGGTCGAATGAACGGACAAACGGCGGAATACAGTATAAGGAGAAAGAATCATGGCAAGGCTTGCGGTTTTAGAAGAGACCCAAACAAAGCGCGACGAACGCCGCGACGAGCGGCGCGCGTTTTCCGAAGAGGAGCGCGTGCATTCGCAAAAGATTTCCGAGAATTACCGAAAGCTACTGTTCGATAACGCCGAGGCCTGGGTACCCGGCGAGGAGACGGCCCGTGCGCCGCGCACTTCTTCCGTTGCGGCCGCAACGCTGGAGCGCACAGCGCCCGCGGCGCTCAATGCCATGGCGTTTGCGCCCGTGCATGAGGCTGTGCCCGAGGCGCCCGCGCGCGAAGAGGTGCCTATGAACGGCGCCAATACCGCGCAGCGCCTGGCCGATTACGTGGCCTATGCGCCGCCCGCCGGCAAAAAGATGCTGTTCGAAGGGATCGAATATAAAAACGGCGAGCTGATCGATGCGGCAGTTGCGGCGCCCGCCGCACCCGCCGCGCCGACGATCCCGGAGTTTGCGCCCGTCTATACGCCCGCGCAGGCGCCGACAGAGGCGCCCGCCGAAGAGGACGCCATGCCTACGGCGCGTACGATGGAGACGCTGCACCGTGCCGAAGCGGCCGTACAGGACGAAACGCGTACCGGTCTGTTTGCGTCGCTTTCGACGGCGACAAAGGCGGTATTGTGTGCGGTGATCGCGGCGATCGTCCTTGCGGTGGTCCTCATCTGCATCAATACGGGCATTTTAAGTTCGGTCAATGCGAACATTGCGGTAAAGAGCAACGAGCTTCAGGAGCTTACGCAGGAATATGCCGATATCCGCGAAGAGATCGATGCGATCGAAGATCCGTCCGCCGTCGCGGAATGGGCGCAGGAGAACGGGATGGTATCTGTAAACGGAAACTGAGCCCGGAGGAACAGAATATCAAGCGGAAGGAATTTTCCCTTACGGTTTTACGAAAGAGGTTATTGGCCACCGGATTGGCAATAACCTTTCTTTTTTGTCTTTTTTTAGCGCGTTTTTTTTACATTCAGATCGTGTGGAAGGACGAACTACGTTATCGAGCACTCGATCAATGGACGCGCGAGATCCCCGTGAACGCCGGCCGCGGCAATATTTACGACGTCAACGGCGAACTCCTGGCGGGCAACGCGGCGGCTTACAGCGTGTACGCCAGGGCAAACGCCGTTTCGGATGCGGAATCGGAGGCAAGGGTGTTGGCCGAGGCACTTTCGCTCTCGTATTTAGAGACGCTGGAAAAGCTGGGTGATAAGAGCCGTTCGGAGATCGCCATAGCCAGGCGCGTTTCAAAAGAGCAGGTACGGCGCATTTCGGGAGCGGCGCTCGACGGCGTTTACTATGCGCGTGACGACAGGCGGTATTATCCCTACGGCGCGCTCGCCTCGCAGGTGCTCGGCTTTACCTCGTATGACGGATCCGGTTCCACGGGGGTAGAGCAGTACTACGATCGTTTTTTGGCGGGAAAGCGGGGCGGGATCCTGTACGAGACCGACCTGGTGGGCGTCGATCTGGAGGGGGCCGTCGCGGCGTATGTTCCGGCGGAAGACGGTCTGAACGTGCGGCTGACGGTCGATTACCGTATACAATCGCTTGCGGAAACGGTCATGGAACAGGCTTTACACGAGCACGACGCAAAGGCCGTGCAGGCGATCGTTCTCAACGTAAAAGATTTTTCTGTGCTGGCCATGGTCAACCTACCGTCGTATGACCTGAACGATATTCCCCGCGACGACCTTGCGCGTTTAAACGCGCTCTCGCGCAATGCGCTCGTCAGCGACATCTACGAGCCCGGTTCCACCTTCAAGATCATTACGGCGGCGGCCAATATCGAGGAACATTTACGGGGGAATCCAAACGCCTATGCCACAAACCGCATTTTTTCGTCGGCGCGGACGCGGACGGTGGACGGAACGACGATCCGTTGTTGGAGCGATCACGCAAACGGAAAGCATGCCGGTCAGACGCTGGCCGAGGCATTGAACAACAGCTGCAATCCCTGCTTTGTGGATATTGCGCTGGCGCTCGGAAAGCAGACGTTTTACAACTATTTGGCCGCCTTCCGGTTCGGCCGCGCAACGGGGATCGACTTTTCGGGCGAGGCGATCGGCATGCTCCTGCCGGAAAGTACGTTGCGCGACTGCGACTTTGCCCGCATCGGTTTTGGTCAGACGATCGCCGTAACGCCGCTGCAGCTCGCCTGCGCAAGCGCCGCGGCCGTCAACGGCGGGTATTATTATGCGCCTCGTCTGGTGGCGGAAATTTTTTCGGACGACGGGTCCGTGGTGCAGACCGTACGCCCCACGCTCGTTGCGCGGACGGTCGGCGAGGAAACTTCGCGCATCCTGTCTTCCATGCTGGAGGGGGTCGTGCGGGACGGCAGCGGAAAAAAGGCGTATATCGAAGGATACCGCGTGGCGGGGAAGACGGGCACGGCGCAAAAATACGAAAATGGCCGCATTGCGCCCGGGAAGTATGTTTCGTCCTTTGTGGGGTATTTCCCCGCGAACGATCCGCAGTACCTGGCGCTGGTCATCGTGGACGAACCGCAGGGCGCCTATTACGGCAGCACCGTCGCCGCGCCCTGCGCAAAACAACTGTTCGAGGGTATGATCGGGGCGTTCGGGATCGCTCCGGCCGAGGGGGGAGCATGAAGGTATCGCAGCTGTTGGAAGAGGTAAAGGGCGCGTCGCTGACGGGCGGCGACGCACAGATCTGCGGACTGTGCGCGGACAGCCGCGTCGTCGGGAAGGGGGATCTGTTTTTTTGCCTCAGCGGAACGCAGGTCGACGCGCACGCCTACGCGCTGCAGGCGCAGGCGCGCGGCGCGGCGGCCGTTGTGTGCGAGCGGAAGACGGAGGCGACGTGTCCGCAGGCGATCGTGCCGGACGTACGCGAGGCGATGGCGCGCATCGCCGCCGTTTTTTACGGACACCCGGAGCGTAAAATGAGGATCGTGGGCGTGACGGGGACCAACGGAAAGACGACGACGGCCTTTATGGTCAAAAACATTTTGGACGCCGCGGGGATACGGGCGGGGTTGACGGGGACGCTGGGTGCGCGCTATGCAAATATTACGGTCGCCTCCGAGCTCACCACGCCCGACCCCGTATTTTTATTTTCGCTGCTTGCCGACATGGCAAAGGCGGGGGTGGAGGCGGCCGTTATGGAGGTTTCGGCGCATGCGCTGTTTTTTCGCAAAGAGCGGCCGATCTGCTACGATGTGGGCATATTTACCAATCTCACGCGCGATCATTTGGATTTTTTCGGAGATATGCGGCAGTATGCCGCTGCCAAGCGTCGGTTGTTTGTGCCCGAACGGTGCCGCTTTGCCGTTCTCAATGCGGATGACGCATTCGGACGGACGCTGTTAAAGAGCGGCGTTCCCGCAAAAACTTACGGGCTGGAGTCGCCGGCAGACGCATTCGCCATCGTGGAGAGCGAAACGTTGCGCGGCTGTCGTGCCGTGCTGAATCTGGAGGACGAACTGTGCGAAGCCACGCTCTCCATGACGGGGCGCCATAACCTGCTGAACGCGTTGGCGGCTGCCTGCGCCGCAAGGCATTTGGGGGCGGATATGGACGCCGTTGCGCGCGGGCTTGCCGCAACGCAGGTGGAGGGCAGGCTGGAGTGGGTGGCGCGCAAAAACGGGGCGGATATCTTTGTGGACTTTGCACATACGCCGGACGGCTTGGAAAAATCGCTGACGGCCCTGCGCGAATTTTGCCTCGGAAGGCTCTTCGTCCTGTTCGGCTGCGGCGGCAACCGCGACGCAGGCAAGCGGGCGAGTATGGGGGCGATCGCCGCCCGATATGCCGATCACGCCATTCTTACTTCCGATAACCCGCGCTATGAAGATCCTGCGGCCATCCTCTCGGAGATCGAACGCGGTTTTCGCACGGTCAGCGATTCGTATGTCGTAGTGGAGGAGCGTGACCGGGCGATCGGGTATGCGGTCGGATGCCTTTCGGAGGGCGATATCCTGTTGGTGGCGGGCAAGGGGGCGGAGCGGTATCAGGAGATCATGGGAATAAAATACGAGTACAACGACAAAGCTGTTATTGGCTCGATCCCCGAAAAATAGTATGCAGCGATATATTCTGGCACTTTTACTGTCTTTTTTGCTCTCTTTCGTCCTGTGCGCGGCCGCCGTTCCGCTGTTAAAGCGGATCGGAGCAGGACAGCCCATCCTCAGTTACGTCAAAGAGCACGCCCAAAAGAGCGGAACGCCCACCATGGGCGGGCTTGCATTTCTTTCGGCTGCCGCCGCGGTCGCGCTGAGTCTGGCGCCGCGCGCGGACAAGCCCTTTTACGTGGCGCTCGCGGTGGGGTTGGGATACATGGCCGTAGGGTTTCTCGACGACCTTTTAAAAAGGCGCCGCGGAAATAATCTTGGGCTGCGGCCCTATCAGAAGATTGTATTCCAGCTGGCGGTGGCCCTGATGGCGGCGCTGTTTTGCTGCATGGAGGGGGATACACGGCTGCGCATTCCCTATACGCGCATATCGTTCGAGATCGGATGGTGGATGCTTCCCCTCGGCGTCTTTGTGCAGCTTGCCACAGTCAACGGGGTCAATCTGACGGACGGGCTGGACGGGTTGGCGGGGTCTGTGTGCGCCGTCTTTTTTCTTGCCGTCGGCGCATTGATCGCCGTGCAGGGCGGCGATCCCGCGCTTACGGTGCTCGCTCTCTGCCTTGCTGGGGCGCTGTGCGCTTATCTGTGCTTCAATACGCATCGCGCCAGTATGTTTATGGGCGATACCGGTTCGCTTTCTCTTGGGGGATTCGCCGCGTGCACGGCGCTTTTTTCCGGAAATGCGCTGGTCATTCCCGTTGCGGGCATTATGTTTGTCGTTTCAAGCATATCCGTCATTGCGCAAGTCATATATTACAAAAAAACGGGCAGGCGGATCTTTTTGATGGCGCCCGTGCACCATCATTTTCAGGAACTGGGATTTTCGGAGGGGAAGATCGCCTATGCGTACGCTGCAGTCAGTGCGCTGCTCTCGCTTACGCTGTTCCTGCCGCTTGTGTGACCGGTCACGGGAAAGGAGATCGTATGCATTTTCCCACGCAGTCGTTTTTTGTGGCGGGGTTGTCGCGTTCCGGGGTCGCCGCCGCGGAATATCTCTTGAACAAAGGCGCAAAACAGGTGTACTTATACGACGACGTAGCAAGCGACGGGGTAAAGGCCGCACAGGAGGCCCTGTGCCGCGCGGGTGCGGTCGCGGTCTCCGCCGCCGATGCCGAAAAGTATATCTCCGCCTGCGATGCGCTGGTGCTCAGTCCCGGCATCCCTGTAGATCATCCGCTGCCCGTCGCGTTCCGTAAGGCGGGAAAAGCGATCGTCGGTGAGGCGGAGTTGGGCGCACGCGCGTTGCGCGGGCCCGTGGTTGCGGTGACGGGGACAAACGGCAAAACGACGACCGTTTCGCTGCTCGAACATATCTTTCAAACGGCCGGGTGCAAGGCGGTCGCGTGCGGTAATGTGGGAACGCCGATCACCGCGTGTCTCGATCGCCTTGGCGAGGACGGTGTGGCGGTCGCGGAAATTTCTTCCTTCCAGCTGGAGACGCTTACCTCGCTTCGGCCGCACGTTGCGGTGTTTTTGAACCTTTCCGAAGATCATCTCGACCGACATTACACGATGGAAAATTACATCTATTTAAAGTTTCGCATGTTGAAGAACAGTGCGGAGAGCGAGTATGTCGTGTTGAATCGCGACGACCCGATTCTATGTACGTTTGCCGAAAAGACCAAGGCGAAGACGGTATGGTTTTCCGTATCCGGGCGCGTGGACGGCGCATATCTGCGGGACGACGCGTTTTATTACGGCGAGGAACGCGTGTGTGCGCTTTCGGACTTTTCACCGGAGGGCGAGCACAACCGCGCCAATGCGCTGGCGGCGATTTGTGCGGCAAAGATCATGGGGATCGATACCGCCGCCGTCGCGGCGGGCCTTAAGAGCTTCCGCGGCATTCGCCATCGCCTGGAAAAGATCGGCGCGGTCGGCGGGGTCACCTTTATCGACGACAGCAAGGCCACCAACGTCGACTCCGCCTTAAAGGCGATCGCGGCGGTGCGCGGCGAGTGCGTACTCATCCTCGGCGGGAAAGACAAAGGGGAGGCGTACGGCCCGCTGTTCGAGGCGCTGCGCGGGTCGGACGTGGTACATACCGTTTTATGCGGCGACAACGCCTTTTTGCTGCTGAACGCCGCCGTGGAAAAGGGCTATACCAAACTGACGCTCTGCCGCCCCTTCGATATGGCGGTGCGTATTGCCTATCTGCTGGCGCGGCCCGGGCAGAGCATTTTGCTGAGCCCCGCGTCGTCCGGTTTCGATCAGTTCCGCAATTACGAGGAGCGGGGCGACAGGTTTGCGCAGCTGATGCACGAGCTGGAACGGGAGGCGGCCGCAAGACAGCCGGCGGAGGATGCGCGTGAAGAGGACAGAGGGTAGACGCGCCGTCGTCGCGCCCGCCCGACGCGCGGGCGCGAAGGGGGCGGCGCAGGTACTTGGGGGACGCGGCGATCTGCTGTTTTTGTTTTCCGTGCTGGCGCTGGCGGCGTACGGTGTGATATGCGTGTATTCGGCAAGCAGTTACAATGCGGCCGTACAGTACGGGGACGCACTGTATTTTTTTAAAAAACAGGCGGTCGGATTTGTGTTGGGTACGGCCGCCATGGTGGGCGTTTCGCTGATCCCGTACCGGAAACTGAAAAAAATTTCGCTCCCCGCGCTCATCATTTCGCTGATCTGCCTGGCGTTGGTGTTTGTGCCGGGGCTTGGGAAGAGCAACTACGGGGCGACGCGTTGGATCGGGTTCGGCTCGTTCACCATCCAGCCGTCCGAGCTGGCAAAGCTGGGTTTTGTGCTGTTCACGGCCGCATATTTTTCCAAGGATCCCGCGCGCCTTACGTCGTTTGCGGGAAGTCTTCCCGTGCTTGTCGCAGGAAGCGCCGTCTGCGTGCTCATCCTGCTGGAACCGAACATGTCCGTCACCATGTGCGTCGGTGCGCTGATGATCGGTATGCTGTTTTTGGGCGGCGTCTCCAAAAAGGCGCTGTTGGCCGTGTGTATTCCCGTTTTGCTGGCGGTCCCGGCGCTCATCGCGGCGGCGCCCTATCGTCTGCAGCGCCTTTCGGCGTTTGTCGACCCCTGGGCATCGCCCAAAGAAGAGGGCTATCAGCTGATCCAGTCGCTGTACGCGCTGGGGAACGGCGACCTGTTCGGCGTTGGGCTGTTCCGTTCGCGGCAAAAGTTTCGTTTTCTGCCGTTTGCGGAGAGCGACTTTATTTTATCGGTCATTGCCGAGGAGACCGGTTTTTTCGGCGTGCTTGCGCTGTTCGCCCTCATCGGGTTTATCGTTTGGCGCGGATTCCGCATCGCGGTTTCCTGCAAAAATTTTTACGGCTATATGCTGGCCGGCGGCATCACGCTGGCGTTTGCCTTACAGGCGGCGCTCAACGCTATGGTCGTCAGCGGCTGCATTCCGCCCACAGGCCTTCCGCTGCCGCTCGTATCGGCCGGGAATACGTCGCTCGTCGTCACCATGACGGGGATGGGTATCGTGTACGGGATCTCCAGACACACAGCCCCGCCGCAAAACATAAGATGTACTACCTGAAAGAGGCGCGGACGGTCTTTCGGGCTTGTCCGCATGTGAAATACGATAGGAGAGAGTTATGGATAAATATCTCATCGACGGCGGCCGCCGTCTGTACGGGTGTGTCCCGCTGCAGTCTGCCAAAAATGCCGTGCTGCCGCTGCTCGCCGCCTCCGTTCTGACGGAAAAGCGTGTTACCATCCGTGAGGCGCCGCCCATTGCCGACGTCTTTTGCATGGCGCAGATTTTGCGCGAGCTGGGGGCGGACGTGACCTTTTCGGGCAACGACGTCGTGATCGACAGCGCCAATGCCTGCAATCACGAAATATCGTCCGCTCTTACCAAGGAACTGCGCTCGTCGGTCTTTATGCTCGGCTCGCTTTTAACGCGCTTTCGCCGTGCGCTCATTGCCTATCCGGGCGGCTGCGACATCGGCCTGCGGCCCATCGACCTGCACCTCGCCGCGCTCAGACGGCTCGGAGTGCGCATCGCCGAGCGTGACGGCTTTATTTTTTGTGATTGCGACAAGCTGCGCGGCGCGGAGATCCTGCTGGATTTTCCGAGTGTCGGCGCGACCGAAAATATTTTGCTGGCGGCGGTCATGGCGGAGGGACGTACCGTGATCGCGGGTGCCGCAAAAGAGCCGGAGATCGTCGATCTGCAAAATTTTTTAAATACGATGGGTGCAAGGGTCGCGGGCGCGGGGACGGACGTGATCGAAGTAGAGGGCGTGCGTGAACTGAAGGGCGCGGTCTATCGGCCTATGAAAGATCGCATCGAGGCGGGGACGTTTTTGTTGGCCTGCGCGGCCTGCGGCGGCGAGATCGAAACGAGGGGGGTCCCGGCGGAGAATATTCGCCTCCTTTTGCACAAATTGCGCGAAAACGGTTGCAAAATACATACAAAAAATGATAGAATACAGATAGAGAGCCGCGGTCGTTTAAAATGCAATCGCAGGATCGAGACGATGCCGTTTCCCGGATTTCCCACCGATCTGCAGGCGCAGACCGCCGCGTTGAACGCCTCTTGCGAAGGGGGCGCGCTGATCGTGGAAAATTTGTTTGAAACGCGCTTTAAGTATGTGCCCGAGCTGCAAAAGATGGGTGCGGACATCGAGGTGAAGGGGCGGCATGCGTTCGTACGCGGCGTAAAACGGCTGCACGGCGCGGTCGTTACGGCGGGCGACCTGCGCGGCGGGGCGGCGCTTGCGATCGCGGCGCTGGGCGCCGAGGGCGTATCGGAGGTGCTGGATCTTTCGCATATCGATCGCGGATATGCGGATTTTTGCGGAAAGTTCAAAAAACTCGGGGCGGAGATCCGCCGCGTACGCGTTTGAAGGATGCGGGAAGGGTACTTATGAAGATAAAAGCGATCATTACAACCATTCTTTCGGTTTTTTTGCTGGCTGTGGTCATTGCGGCGGGGCTGAACGCCGTGTTTACGGTGACGTACGTCAATGCGAGTTTTGTAACGTATACCGACGCGGGCGCCGCCGCGGCCGAACGCATGAAAGAGCAGCTGAACGGCTACATCAATTCCAGCACCGCCTTTTTGGATCTCGGCGAAGTCCGCGCGACGGTGGAGGCGGATCCGCGTTTCGAGGTGGTTTCGGTCGAAAAGGACTATCCCGAAACGATCGTTGTGCGGGTGACCGAGCGACGCGAGGCGTTTGCAGTCGCGGACGGCACGACGTATGCGATCCTGGACGAGGAGGGCACCCGCTTGGATACCGCGTCGTCACCGGACGGACGCGTTCTGCTTTCGGGGTTTACCGTTACGTTTGAAGACGGCCGCGCGGACGGCGCATATTTTGATGCGATCCTATCCGTATTCGCGGCCTTCCGCGAGGCGTTCGGCGAGGTGCGCGCCAACGTCGTTTCGATCACGATGGACGATAACGGAACGCCGACGCTGCCGCAGAACCACCGCTTCCGCATCGCCATGCGCGAGGGGGTGGAGATCGTCTTATTGGAACCATCCGTCCGTGCCGGCGAAAAGGCTGCGGCTGCCGCAGAGCGGTACATGTCTCTCGGCGATCTGCAGCGCGTGCACGGCAGGATCACCGTTTTGACGCAAAATGAAGATATTGTCGCCGATTACAGCGATCTGTTTTGAACGGCAAAGAAAAAGGGCGCCTTTGGCGCCCTTTTTCTTTGCGGAAAACGGGTGTGGCCTTGGGCTTCCGGGGGGATCTTTGCCCGCTTCCGGGTCCCGAAAATGGTGTGCCGAATGCGGGAAAACGGGGCGTATTTTCTTGACAACGAACGGGCGCGATGTTATAATAGTAAAAGAAAAATTGCAGTGTTTGCGAGGGCAGTTATGGGACGCAACAGCGTGGCAGTGTTGGACGTCCGTTCATCCGAGATCGCAGTGGTCGTCGGGGAACGTGGCGTAAACAACACGTTTGTGTTTAAGGCGAGCAAAACGGAGCCGTACGACGGATACGACGAGGAGTCGTTTTTCGACGTCGATAAGCTTGCCGAGGCGATCTCCAATGCCGTCGGCGCCGTTGAGCAGATCACCAACGAGCGCATCCGCCGCATCTATATCGGCGTTCCCGGCGCGTTTACGCGCGTGGTTCCCAAAGAGCAGGTAAACGGGTTTCCCAACAAGCGCAAGATCGGCCGCAAAGAACTGGACGCGCTGTTTGCCGGCGGGAAGGAGCCGCTGGAGGGTTACCGCTTTATGCGCGCCACCAGCATGATCTATGTCACGGCCGATAATCGCCGCGTCGTCGATCCCACGGGGCTCGCTTCGTCGGTGCTCAGCGGAGTGCTTTCGTACTTTTATTGCAGGGAATATTTTGCGGAGACGATGGAAAATATCTTTTCCCGCATGAAAATTTCCATTCGCTTTTTGCCGACCGAATACGCCATGGCGTCCTATCTCATCCCTTCGGAAACGCGGGACGAATACGCATTGTTTTTGGACGCGGGGTTTATGTCGTCCACGCTGTGCGTTCTGTTCGGAAACGGAGTTCTTGCTCAACGTACCTACTTTGTGGGGAGGGGGCAGATCGCCGTTTTGCTGATGCAACGGTTTTCGCTGCCGTACGAGGCGGCCGTGGCGCTGCTTTCTAAGGCAAATTTATATGCGCGGACAAAGAGCGGTTCGATCGAATTTAATTTTCGCGGCGCAACGTACGAGATCGACGGCGACGCCCTTATCGATACGGTAAAGGAGGGGCTCGATCAGATCTGCGAAGCGGTGGGCGGTTTTTTGGAGGAGTGCGCGGCCAAAGAGCTCGATTACAAGCCGCTGTATGTTTCGGGGGACGGCCTTGCGGATATCCGCGGCGCGCTCGAGCATGTTTCCAAGCGCATCAACCGCGTATGTGAGCAGCTCGCGCCCGATCTTCCGTATTATAACAAACCGTCGATGAGTTCGCGGATCGCGCTTGTCGACATGGCGTACGAGGATCAGCGCAAAAGCGGGCTCCTCTACCGGATATTAAACGCAATCGGAGGTTAACATATGTTCAACGAAAATATTCCCTTTATCGGGAACGACGATCGGATGCAGAATGCGGCCGTGCCCGCCGCAAACGATCTGTCTGCAAACGGAAGGGCCAAAATTTGCGTCATCGGCGTGGGCGGCGCCGGAAACAATGCCGTCAACCGCATGATCGATGCGGGGATCACCAGCGCGGAATACATTGCGGTGAATACCGACGCGCAGATCCTTGCCTGCAACAAGGCCAAGAAAAAGATCCAGATCGGTTCGCAGCGCACCAAAGGTTTGGGCGCGGGCGCCGAACCGGAGATCGGCCGCGAAGCGGCGGAGGAGAGCAAGGAAGAACTTGCCGCCGCCATCGAGGGGACCGACCTGCTGTTTGTTACGGCGGGAATGGGCGGCGGTACAGGTACGGGCGCCGCGCCCGTGATCGCCAAGATCGCAAAAGATAAAAAGATCCTTACGGTCGCCGTGGTGACCAAGCCGTTCGAATTCGAGGGCAAGCGCCGTATGGACAATGCGATCAAGGGGATCGACAATTTAAGAAAGTATGTCGATACCATTGTGATCATCCCCAACGAAAAGATCCGCGAAGTCGTTCCCAAGAACGCGACGATGACAGATGCGCTTCGTGTGGCGGACGAGGTACTGAAACAGGGGATCCGCGGGATCGCCGATCTGATCGTGACCCCCGCGCTGATCAATTTAGACTTTGCCGACGTGCGTACGACGTTAAAGGATCGCGGCCTTGCACACATGGGCGTAGGCGTTGCAAAAGGGGAAAACCGCATTATCGACGCGGTGCGCCTTGCCGTAAATTCTCCGCTGCTGGAGACGACGATCGAGGGCGCTACCGGTGTGATCTTAAACATTGTCGGCGGGCCAGATCTCACGCTGGACGAGGTGACAAAGGCCGCCGGGCTCATTCACGGTGTGGTCGACTATTCCGCCAATATCATTTTCGGTGCATGTGTCGACGAAAACGTACAGGACGAAGTTGAGGTCACCGTCATTGCAACGGGATTCCCTGCCGCCGATCAGACCGCTTCTGCGCTGCAGAATACTCTTCGCGTGTCCGCACAGCCCGCAGAAAGCCGTCCGCAGCCCGTACAGCCCCCCGTTTATCCGACGCAGCAGGAAGTGCCGCAGCCCGTGCAAGGGGTGAATTACGACCGACAGGCGTACTATACGCAGCCTGCCCGGCCCGCGCAGCAGCCGCCCTATGCCGCGCCGTCCCGCCCGCAGCCGCAGGAGGAGGCGTATGATCGCCGTCCCGTGCAGCAAGAGGCGCCTCGTCAGCCGCAGCCTGAGCCGGAAGAGGAGAGCGAGCGCGACCGCAAGCTCCCGCCCTTTGTGCGCAGGATGCTCGGCAAAAAAAGGTGAGCGTATCATAACGGTCTATTGACGATCGCATCGTTTTCGGGCGGCGCCGTTCGGCGCCGCCTGTTTTTGCGTTCTCACGGCCCGCAGAAAGTTTGCGGCCGATCCCATTGTGCGTTTTTGCGTTCTCACGGCCCGCAGAAAGTTTGCGGCCGATCCCATTGTGCGTTTTTGCGTTCTCACGGCCCGCCAAAAGTTTGCGGCCGATCCTATTGTGCGTTTTGTGGCCTCCGCGCGCTCGGTTTTTAAGTTGCAGCGGCGGCGAACCTACAAATATTTCTGCCGTAGCGTGCAAGGCGTCCACGCGGTTGTCGTAGTCATAAAAAGTAAGGCCCGCTACGCCGCGAACACGCCGCGGCATATTTTTTTGACGGAACGCGCCGACGGATCGAGCGCGAACGAAAAAAAGGGGCCTGCCGTCCGGCAGGCCCCCTGTGGGTCTTGCGATCTTATCAATACATGCCGCCCATATCGCCGCCTGCGGGAGCCGCGGGAGCGGGAGGGGTGGGGATATCGGTGACGATGGATTCCGTCGTCAGCAGCGTAGAGGCAACGGATGCCGCATTCTGCAATACGGAACGCGTGACCTTCGTGGGGTCGATGATCCCGCTTTCCACCATATCGGTGTAGACATTTTTCAGTGCGTCGAAACCGTAATTCACGCTCTTTTTGGAGAGGATCTTGTCGACGACGACCGAACCGTCTACGCCGGCATTTTTAGAGATCTGGCGTACGGGTTCTTCGCAGGCCTTCATAATGATGGCTGCACCGGTGCGTTCGTCGCCGGAGAGCTCCGAAACGAGTTTTTTCAGAACGGGAACGCAGGAGAGAAGGGCGCTGCCGCCGCCGGGGACGACGCCTTCTTCCACTGCAGCGCGCGTTGCGGCCAGCGCGTCGTCGATGCGCAGTTTCTTTTCTTTCATTTCCACTTCGGTGGCCGCGCCGACATTGATCACCGCTACGCCGCCGGCAAGTTTTGCAAGGCGCTCCTGCAGCTTTTCTCTGTCGTAATCGGACGTCGTGGTTTCGATCTGTGCCTTGATGGAGGCGACGCGCGCCTTAATGGCTTCCTTGTCGCCCGCGCCGTCGATAATGGTGGTGTTGTCTTTATCGACTTTCACCTGGTTCGCACGGCCCAGCATATCCATCGTAACATCCTTAAATTCGTATCCCAGATCGGACGTAACGACGGTGCCGCCCGTCAGAACGGCGATATCCTCCAGCATGGCCTTTCTTCTGTCGCCGAAACCGGGCGCCTTTACGGCAACGCAGTTAAACACTCCCTTTAACTTGTTGACGATGAGCGCGGCCAAAGCATCGCCCTCCACGTCCTCCGCAATGATCAAAAGACGTGCGCCCTGCTGCGCAAGGGGCTCTACGATGGGCAGGATCTCCTGCAGATTGGAGATCTTTTTGTCGGTGATCAGAATATAGGGGTTATCGAGAACGGCCTCCATTTTGTCGGTATTGGTCACCATATAGGCGGAGGCGTACCCGCGGTCGAACTGCATGCCTTCAACGGTGGTAAGTTCGGTCGTCATCGATTTGCCCTCTTCTACGGTGATAACGCCGTCTTTTCCGACGATCTCCATGGCTTTGGCGATGAGTTCGCCGACCGTGGCGTCGCCCGCGGAAATAGAGGCGACCTGCGAAATAGCCTTTTTGCCGTCGACCGTTTTGGAGATGGATTTGATCTGTTCAACGGCTGCGGCAACGGCCTTGTCGATGCCCTTTTTCAAAATGATAGGGTTGGCGCCCGCGGCAAGGTTTTTAAGCCCTTCACGGATGATCGCCTGCGCAAGCAGAACGGCCGTGGTGGTGCCGTCGCCGGCGACGTCGTTCGTCTTGGTGGAAACTTCCTTTACCAGCTGCGCACCCATGTTTTCGAAGGGGTCGGGCAGCTCGATCTCTTTGGCGATCGTCACGCCGTCGTTGGTGATAAGGGGAGCGCCATACTTTTTATCGAGCACAACATTCCTTCCCTTGGGGCCGAGGGTAATTTTTACCGTATCGGCAAGTACGTTTACGCCGGTCTCCAGCGCCTTTCTGGCGTCGTCGCCGTATTTGATCTGTTTTGCCATAACAATATTACTCCTTAAATTTTTAATAAAGTTTTGATTTTAGAAGAAATTTACTCAACGATCGCCAAAATATCGCTCTGCTTGATGATGGTAAATTCTTTGCCGTCCACTTTAAAGTCGGTGCCGGCATATTTCGAGCACAACACTTTGTCGCCGGGTTTTACCTGCATAACGATCTCTTTTCCGTCTACCACGCCGCCGGGGCCCACTGCAACGACCGTGCACGTCTGTGGCTTTTCTTGTGCCGAAGAGGGGAGAATAAACCCGCTCTTGGTCTTTTCTTCGACGGTGACCGCTTCCACGACTACCTTATCGAACAACGGTTTAATGTTCATGATTACCTCCAAAACTTTACGTTTTATTGTCCTATCTATTATAAACGCGCAAAGCGGCCGCTCAAACACAATTTTGCATAATTTTTCCTGTTTTTTTTCCGCGGCGGACGAGGTGACGCGGCCAAAAGTTGACAGGGCCGCCGTATTCGTGTATAATAAAACGAAAGAGGTACGAAACGATGGATAAATGGGACAGGCGCTTTATGGAGCTGACCGAACAGGTCGGCAGTTGGACCAGCTGCCTTCGGCGGAAGGTCGGGGCGATCATCGTAAAAGAAAAGCGCGTTATGACGACGGGCTATAACGGCGCGCCCGCGGGGATCCGCTCGTGCGTGGAGCGCGGCGAATGCCTGCGCGAAAAAATGAACATTCCCAGCGGCACGCGCGCGGAACTCTGCTTTGGCGTGCACGCCGAGCAGAACGCCATTATCCAGGCGGCGCGCTACGGGATCGATATCAACGGCGCCACACTGTATTGTACGCATCAACCCTGTGTGATCTGCGCAAAAATGATCATCAATGCGGGGATCTCGCGCATCGTATATAAAGAAGGTTATCCGGATGCGTTCTCGCTGCAGCTGTTTGCGGAGGCGGGTACCAAAATTGAAAAATACGAGGAGGAGAAGTATGGCAAATAACCCCGTTGTTACATTTGAAATGGCGGACGGTAAGACGTTTAAGGCGGAGCTGTATCCCGCGGTCGCGCCCAATACCGTAAACAACTTTTTATCGTTGGTAAGCAGCGGATTTTACGACGGCGTCGTGTTTCACCGCGTCATCGCCGGGTTTATGATCCAGGGGGGAGACCCCAAAGGGATCGGTACGGGCGGGCCGGGGTATCGCATCCGGGGCGAGTTCACCGCCAACGGTTTTAAAAACAACTTAAAGCACACGCGCGGCGTGCTTTCGATGGCGCGTGCGCAGCATCCCGATTCCGCGGGATCGCAGTTTTTTGTCATGCATGCGGATGCCGAGTATTTGGACGGGCAGTACGCCGCGTTCGGCAAGGTGATCGAAGGGATGGACGTTGTGGACGCCATCGCTTCGGCGCGCACCGACTTCCGCGATAAACCGCTGACGGAGCAGCGGATGAAGAGGGTGACGGCGGAGACGTTCGGCGTCGCTTATCCCGCGCCGGAAAAGATAATATAAGCCCATCGTTTTTCCGCGCGCCGAAAAACGGCGGATGGCGCGTTTTGCGGCGCGCGGGCGGCACTGCATATGATGGATGCGGCTGCGAGACGGCGGCCCTTTTACAGATCGAAACTTGCAATAGGACGGTTTTTTATGATCGACAACACCATTTATCAAAATCCCTTGAACACGCGGTACGCCAGCCGCGAAATGCAGGAAAACTTCGGCGACGAAAAGCGCTTCCGCCTTTGGAGAAAGCTTTGGATCGCGTTAGCCGAATCGGAGATGGAGCTCGGGCTTCCCGTTACGCAGGCGCAGGTGGATGAAATGAAGGCGCATGCGGACGATATCGACTATGCGCGGGCGGAGGAATACGAGCGGAAATTCCGCCACGACGTAATGGCGCACGTGCACGCCTTTGGCGATGTTGCGCCGCTGGCCGCGCCCATCATCCACCTGGGGGCGACGAGTTGCTTCGTCGATTGCAATTCCGAGGTCATGATCATCAGGGACGGGCTTGATATCCTGTTAAAAAAGCTTGTCAACGTAATGGACAAACTGAAAAAGTTTGCCCTTCGCTATAAAGATCTTCCAACGCTCGGTTTTACCCACCTGCAGCCGGCGCAGCTTACGACGGTGGGGAAGCGCGCCACGCTTTGGCTACAGGATCTGATGCTCGACTACGAAAACCTGGTCAATTTGTACGCGCACGTCCGTCTGCGCGGCGTGAAGGGGACGACGGGCACGCAGGCCAGCTTTATGGAATTGTTCGGCGGCGACGAAAATAAGGTAAAAGAGCTGGAGCGCCGCGTCTGTCAAAAGCTCGGCTACGAAAACGTGTACGGCGTTACGGGGCAGACGTATCCCAGAAAATTCGATTACAACGTGCTGTGCGTTCTTTCGCAGATCGCGCAGAGCGCTTATAAGTTTTCTAACGACATCCGCATTTTGCAGAACATGAAAGAGGTGGAAGAACCCTTTGAAAAGTCGCAGATCGGCTCTTCCGCCATGGCCTACAAGCGCAATCCCATGCGCTGCGAGCGGATGGGGTCGCTGGCGCGCTACATGCTGTCGCTGCCCATAAATACGGCCGTCACCGCCTCCACGCAGTGGTTCGAGCGTACGTTGGATGATTCGGCCAACCGCCGCATCGTCAACGCGCAGGCATTCTTGACGGTAGACGCCATTTTGAACATCTACATGAACGTGGCGGAAAATCTTGTTGTGTACGAAAAAGTTATTGCCAGACACATTGCGGCGGAGCTGCCGTTTATGGCGACGGAAAATATCATGATGGAGTGCGTAAAGGCAGGCGGCAACCGTCAGGAGCTGCACGAGCGCATCCGCGTACTCTCGATGGAGGCGGGGAAAAACGTAAAAGCGGAAGGGCGCGAAAACAATCTGATCGACCTTATCAAGGCCGATCAGATGTTTGCCGCGGTACATGACCGCATAGACGAAATTTTGGACGCACGAAAGTTTGTCGGCCGTGCGCCCGGCCAGACGGAGGCGTTTATCGCCAACGAGATCGATCCCATTCTTGAGCGGCATAAGCAGTTGCTCGGCGCGCAGGGGGACGTCCGCGTATAGGGGTGCGGAGTCGATCGTAATTTACGCTGAATAAGGACAGAACGTGGTTTTTTTGCGCTTTTGCGGCGATATTCCGATCGGCCTTTGCACAGAATAAGGAGTGTTATGAATGTACTTGTGACGGGCGGCGTCGGGTTTATCGGCTCGCATACGGTCGTAGAATTGCTGCAGGCGGGCCACAGCGTGGTCGTTGCGGACAATTTGTCAAATTCCAACGAAGAGGCGTTAACAAGGGTGCGCCGCTTAACGGGGAAAGAGGTGACCTTTTATCGCTGCGACGTACGCGACAGAGAGGCGCTTGCGAGCATTTTTTCGCGCCATACATTCGATTGGGTCATCCACTTTGCCGGGCTGAAGGCGGTGGGCGAAAGCGTGCAAAAACCGCTGCTGTACTACGATAACAACCTGCTCTCTACAATCGTTCTGTTAGAGAGCATGCAGCGGTTCGGGGTAAAGCGGATGGTGTTTTCGTCGTCGGCCACCGTATACGGCGAGCCGGAGCGACTGCCCCTCGACGAGACGTGCAGACTTTCGGTGACCAATCCCTACGGAGCGACGAAACTGATGCAGGAGAATATTCTGCGCGACGTATGGCGCGCGGATCCCGCGTGGAACATTGCGTTGCTGCGCTACTTTAACCCCGTCGGGGCGCATCCGTCGGGAGTCATCGGAGAGGACCCCAAAGGGATCCCCAACAATCTTATGCCGTACGTTGCGCAGGTGGCAAGCGGGAAACTGCAGTCGATCGGCGTATTCGGGAACGACTATCCCACGGCGGACGGCACGGGCGTGCGCGACTATATCCATGTTGTCGACCTGGCGCGCGGGCATTTGGCCGCCATCGAAAAGCTGACTGCTCCCGGCGTGCATGTGTATAATTTGGGAACGGGAAGGGGATACAGCGTGCTGGAGATGATCCGCGCTTTTGAGAAAGCCTGTCAAAAGAAGCTTCCCTATCAAATAAAACCCCGCCGTGCGGGCGATATTGCTGCATGCTATGCGGCATGCGATAAGGCTGCGCGTGAACTTGGCTGGCGTGCCGAGTACGGCCTCGAGGAGATGTGCCGAGATCAGTGGAATTGGCAAAAAAATAACCCGAACGGCTATGGATCGTAGTTTTGCATAGTAGTATGCGTAGCATAATATAGTTTTTTGCCCACATTTGCGGGCTTTTTTATTTTTCGTCTTTGTCGTTCCATTCTGCAAAAATCCGAATGTTTGTTTGACATTTTTGCTCAAATATGGTATATTCACAGCGGATCGGCCGTTATGGCCGTCCGCTTCGGCCCGGCAGGGCACGGCGGATTGCGGAGGTGTCGTTTGAACGGCAAACGGTGTATTCTTCACAGCGATCTGAATAATTTTTATGCTTCGGTCGAGTGTTTGCGCCGTCCCGAGTTTTGGAACAAGCCGCTGGCGGTCTGCGGCAGTTTTGAAGATCGTCACGGCGTAGTCTTGGCTAAAAACATGCCCGCCAAACAGATGGGGGTAAAGACGGGCGAGGTGTTTTGGCAGGCCAAGCAAAAGTGCCCGGAGCTGGTCAGCGTGCCTGCGGATTTTCCCGCATATATCAAGGTATCGCGTGCTGTTCGCGCCATATACGAGCGCTTTACCGACCGCATCGAACCGTTCGGGATCGATGAATGTTGGCTGGATGTGACCGAAAGCCGTTTTTTGTTTGGCGACGCGCGCGAAATTGCCGAATGCATCCGCGCCGCCGTCAAACGGGAGATCGGCGTTACGGTGAGCGTCGGCGTCAGCTGGAATAAAATTTTTGCCAAGCTTGCCTCCGATTTAAAAAAACCGGACGCTGTGACCGTGATCGACGAGCAAAATTACCGCAATGTGGTCTGGCGCCTCCCCGTTTCGAATCTTTTGTATGTCGGAAAGGCTACGGCAAAAAGGCTTTTGCAATTGGGCATTGGTACGATCGGCGATCTTGCCCGTGCGGACGAGGCAATGCTCACGGCCAATTTGGGAAAGTGGGGCAAGGTGCTGCACACGTACGCCAACGGGGAGGATGCATCGGAGGTGCTCCCGGGCGATCGTCCGCACGTCGTTAAAAGCGTGGGGAACAGCCTTACCTGCTATCGCGATCTCACTTCCCCCGAGGAGGTGCATACCCTGCTGCTGTTGCTGTCGGAGAGCGTTTCAGCCCGTCTTACCGAAAAGGGATTGGGACGCGCCGAAACGGTAAAGATCTCCGTAACGGACAATGCCTTCCGCGTCTACGGCAAGCAGGGCAAGCCGCGCGTTCCCGTTAGCAGCGCCAAGGGGATCGCCGATTGCGCGTTTGCGCTGTTTACTTCGCTGTATTCCTGGCGCGCGCCCGTGCGCGCGCTCGGCGTTTCGGTATGCGATTTTACGGTTGCAGAACAGTTGGATCTGTTCGGGAACGATCGGCAGGAAGAAAAATCTGCCAAGGCTGACGCTGCGGTTTTGCGTTTGCGTGAAAAATACGGAAGCGGCATTGTGCAGCGCGCCGCCGTCTTTCAAGATGCGCGCTTGAAAAATATCGATATCAAGGGAACGCATTTGATCCGCCCCGCCTCTCCGGACGCTCCGGACGAGGAGTAGCAGCTGCATTTTTTTAACATTGCGCAGGCTGCGCGGCGTTTTGCAGGGTGCGGGCGCCGTGTTTTGTTTGACTTTTTCCGCCTGCCGTGTTATGATAGAGCCGCAAGAGGGGCGGCAAGCGTAACCCCTCCGCGCTCTTTCCCGTTTCGGTCAGGTTCTCACACGTTCGCCGAAACGGGCTTTTTTATGGGGCGCAGGCTGCACAGATGCACGGCGTTTCGCGTTCCATATGAATCGGTCGAATAAATATTCGCCGGCATAGCCGGTGGTTTTTCAGTTTACTTCTCCTGCGGCTCGTGCCGCCATAGGCGGGGTGTGCTGTAAGTCCTCATATTACCGGCTGCGCGCAAGCCGCGCCTGTGACGACCCGGCAGTCATGCAATTGTTACTTGTTACCCGTAAACGGGCCTTTTCTGCACTTAATTTTTTCACCTTTATCCTTGCTCCTCTTTCATTATTATTCTTTATTATTCTTTTTTACTTTTCTGTTTGTTTTTCTTCTATTTTTTACCTTACCGTTATTTCCGTCTCTCCTGTTCTTTTTTGTGCATCGGCAAAGCCTCTCTCAAACCCGCAACCGATCCGCGGGTTTTGGGAAACAAAAAAGGGCGACCCGCTCTGTCGGGTCGCTCCGTTAAAATAGCTGTTTTTCCTCTTGACTTTTTGCCCCGTTTGCGTTATACTGTAAGCAAGCAGAGGGGGCGAGGCAATTGCCCCCGGCGCTTACCCTTTAACCGTTCCGGCTGTCAAGCAAGGGAGCGGTTTTTTTGTATCCGTCGAGAGTAATGGCCGCGCTCGAAAACTTTGACGGAGAAGAAGAGCCGTGCCGTGTCGGCGCATTGCCGTACAATACGCTGCGAGCCTCCGCACAATGCTTTTTGCGCGCGGAGCGCTCCCGTCGATCGGACCTGTCCGGTCACGGTTCCTTTACAAACCAAAGGATTTTGTAGGGCAGGCTGATGTCCGCTTTTTTGTCGATCGTATTGACGGAGATGGCGATAAACTCTGCGCCTTCCGCTCTTTCAACATCCGTATATATGCTGCCCTTGTATTCCCGTCTTCCCGCCGCATGCCATTCTGTGTTCTGCGTGCGGCCCCGCAAAATGGCGGGGATGGGGAAATCGGCGTACCGACCGCGCCGCACGTCTTTGTAGCCCCGTAAAACCAATTCCTGCGCGATCGTGCGAACGCTGCCGCCGCGAGGCGTTTTTCCGTTGCGAAGGATCTCGTCCAGCTGTTCTGTCGTCATGGTCATATTTCCTGTTTTTTGGTTTATGATGTTATATAAGCGGCTTTGTTTGGGAGCCTTGCGGCAAAGCGATGGGGTGCAGTAAGCGGGTGCGGCGGCCGTATATGCGATTTTATTTGACTTTCGGCCGCAAAACTGCTATCATAAAAAGTAACAAAATGGGTGTTTTTTGGTGTTTGTTAGTATTTTTAGATGACATCGAACGCTATATCTTGTGTAAAAATACCGCCTGTACCACAATATTTTGCGATACAGGCGGTTTGGCAGGGGAGACGCGATTCGAACACGCAACCTACGGTTTTGGAGACCGCTACTCTACCGTTGAGCCACTCCCCTGTACACAAGGGATATTATATACCATATCCCGTCGGTTCGTCAACAAAAAACGGGTAAAAAAATACAAAAAGGAGCCATGTTATGCAAAATCGTACCACGCTCGGCGTTATCGGAGGCGGATTTATGGCGCACGCCATTGTTTCGGGCGCGCTTTCGTCAGGATTTCTTGCCGCGGGAGATATCCTGGTCAGTGAGCCCGATCTCGTTCGCAGAGACGGTTTTATAAAGCTCGGCGTGCGAGTCACGCAGGAAAATGCAGAGACGGCCGCGTGCGATTTTTTGCTGCTGGCCGTAAAGCCGCAGGTATTTGTTGAGGCGGTCGCATCGCTGCGGCATGCCGATCGGCTCCCCGTGGTGATCAGCATCATGGCCGGAAAAACCAGGCGTGCGATCCGCCAAAGCCTGCCGTCTGCCAAAATTGCGCGCGTCATGCCCAATCTGCCCTGCGCCGTCGGCGCGGGGATGGCGGGGATGGATACTTCGGAACTCTCCGGGGAGGAGCGGGTGTTCGTAGAGAGGCTCTTCCGTTCGGTCGGGCAGACGGCCGAGGTGGAGGAGGCGCTGCTGGACGCCGTGACCGGGATTTCGGGAAGCGGTCCCGCATATGTATATTTGTTTCTCCGCGCGCTGATCCGCGCCGGCGTGGCGCACGGATTGACGGAGGAGCGCGCCAAACAGCTGGCGCTGCAGACGATCGCCGGCGGGGTGGAGATGGCGCGCCGCTCCGAACGATCGCCCGACGAACTGATCGCGGCGGTCTCCTCCAAGGGCGGGACGACGGTCGCGGCGCTTGAAAGTTTTCGGGAAGACGATTTTGAAGGCAGTGTGCTGCGTGCGGTCGACGCCGCCGTATGCCGCGCAAAGGAACTTTCGGAATGAAGCGGGTCATATTGTACACCGACGGCGCGTGTTCCGGCAATCCCGGCGCGGGCGGTTGGGGCGCCGTTTTACAGTACGGCGAACATATGTTGGAACTTTGCGGCGGCGCGCGGGAGACGACGAACAACCGCATGGAGATGACCGCTGTGATCGAGGGGCTAAAAAAACTGAAATATACTTGCAGCGTCGATATATACAGCGATTCCGCCTATGTCGTCAACGCATTCAACGAGGGTTGGCTGCGGGGTTGGAAGAGGGACGGCTGGAAAAAGAAGGACGGGAAAGAGGTGCTGAACGCCGATCTCTGGCGGGAACTGGCGGCACTCGTCGAGCGGCACGACGTCCGCTTTCATAAAGTAAAGGGACACGCGGACGACGTATGGAACAATCGCTGCGACGCTTTGGCGCGCAGCGCTGTTCCCGATGACTAATCGGAGAAAAAAGGGTGTATAATAGGAGTGAAGATCGAAAGGCCGTGTTGTAAGGACGCGGCGGAGGTTTCGGCCATGCCCGAACAAGAAAAACCTTTTAAAAGGAACGGTGCGCTTCACTATTTCGGGATGTTGATCCCCGCGATCGCCTTCCAGGCGCTGTATATGTTGTTTGTCGCACATTTTTTCGGAACATGGTCGGAGACGCTCCGGATCCTTGCGGTGGTCGGCGGAACTTTGTTGAATACGGCACTGCTGACGATCGATTACGTCTGTTATGCATTGCAAAGGCAGGCGATCTACAAATTTTGCATGATCGCGTACATCATTCTCATCTTTTTTGCCGCCGTTTTGTTCGCGTTGGTCGAAACGGGATTTGATGAAGTGATGCGCGACGAAAAAAAATTGGAGGCGTATTTGGAGCGCGCCGGGAAGTGGATGATCCCGCTGTTTATCCTGCTGCAGTTTTTGCAGGTCGTCGTGCTTCCCATTCCCAGCACAGTTACGGTGCTGGCCGGCGCGGCGTTGTTCGGTCCGTTGTTCGGCAGCCTGTACAGTCTGATCGGGATCGCGGCCGGATCGGTCACCGCATTTGCGATCGGGCGATTTGCCGGATATCGCGGCGTCGCTTGGATGGTGGGAAAGGATGCGTTGGACAAATGGCAAAAAAAGGTAAAGGGAAAAGATAAGCTGTTTTTAACAGCCATGTTTCTTTTGCCCGTGTTTCCCGACGATATACTGTGTTTTGTGGCCGGGCTGTCGTCGATGTCGTTTCCGTATTTTTTTGCAGTCATCTTCATCTCGCGCGTGCTGTCGATCTTTACGACAAGTTATTCCGTAACGCTTATCCCGTTCGACACCTGGTGGGGGCTGCTGTTCTGGGGAATTTTATTTGCGCTGGTCGTTGTGTTGTTTGTGGTACTTTATAAAAAGTCCGATGCGATCCTGGCGTGGTTCGATCGCACGTTCCGCCGTGAAACGCGCGTCGAAAGTAAGGTGGAGCGGGATGAATTCCTCCTGGAAATGGTGGATGCGGACGGTTCCGTGGTAAAAAAGGGCGTAAAAAAAGCGGACAAAAGTCGGGAGACCGCGCACGGGGACGATACGGTCTCCCGAAAGCGCAAGGGCTCCGAGGGGCGGTCATAACGGTATAACACATATGAAAAAAGTGATCGTGATCGGCGGAGGTGCTTCCGGCCTGATGGCGGCATATGCCGCGGCGCAGGGCGGTAAGGATGTTTTGCTGTTGGAAAAAAACGAAAAATTAGGTAAAAAAATTTATATTACGGGGAAGGGACGCTGCAATCTTACCAACGACTGCCCGCCGGATGCCTTGCTGGAGCATATCGTCCGCGGCGGAAAGTTTTTTACGCGTACCGCCTATCTTTTTCCGCCCGCGCGGACCATGGAGTTTTTCAGCGCGCACGGCCTTGCACTGAAGACGGAGCGCGGCAATCGCGTGTTTCCGCAAAGTGACCATGCCAGCGACGTAACGGCGACGCTCGAGCGCGCCTGCCGCGGGGTCGGCGTAAAGATCGCTCTCAACGAGGCGGTTCGCCGCATCGTTACGGAAAACGGCGGCGTGACTGCCGTGGAGACGGATCGTGCGCGGTACGACTGTGACGCGGCGATCGTTGCCTGCGGCGGGCTCTCCTATCCGTCGACGGGTTCTACGGGCGACGGATATCGCTTTGCGAAGGCGTGCGGACACGATATTGTGACGCCCGTTCCCTCCCTGGTCGGCGTAGAACTCATCCAAAAGATGGGGGCGGCGCAGGGTGTAAGTCAAAAAAATTGCAGGCTTACGGCGGTTCGCGGGGGAAAAGAGATATATGGCGCCATGGGCGAACTGCTGTTTACGCATTACGGGATCGGCGGGCCGCTCGTACTAACGCTGTCTGCGCAGATCAACCGCATCCCGCCGGAGGAGATCGCGCTGTATCTCGATCTTAAGCCTGCCCTGGACGAAAAGACGCTGGACGATCGGCTGCTGCGCGACTTTTCCGAACGGAAAAATGAACAGCTGAAAAATGTGATGCGCGGATTGCTGCCCGCGGGCGTGACCGCTCTTGTGCTGCGTGCGGCGCGGATTTCGGGCGACAGACAGGCAAACGGCGTAACGCGCGAAGAGCGGAAACGGCTGCTTCGTGCGTTGAAAAAGTTGCCCCTGACGCCCGTACGGTTGCGCGGATTCGAAGAGGCGGTCGTCACCTCGGGAGGCGTCAGTTTAAAGGAGATCGATCCCAAGACCATGAAGAGCAAGTTGGTCGCAGGGCTGAGTTTTTGCGGCGAGGTGTTGGATCTGGACGCATATACCGGAGGGTATAACTTGCAAATTGCTTTTTCAAGTGGCTACATAGCGGGAGAAAATGCGTAATAACGATATTAGCACAGTACTATGACAGATATAATTTATTGTTTGTTGCAGGTTCATGCGTCAGATATTTGACATTTTTGTAAAAATCGCGTATAACGGAAGTGTAAAATATCGATATTTGCACCGAGGAAAAAAGGATGACGGTAATTCGCGGGGCGACGACGATCGCCGAAGACAGTGCGGACGAGATCCGTTCCGCCGTAAAGGAGCTGCTGGAACAGATCGAAAACATGAATTCGATCCGCAGAGACGAAATTTTGAGCATTGTGTTTTCGAGCACGTCCGATATCCATTCATATTATCCCGCCAAGGCCGCGCGTGAAGCGGGCTTTGAAAGCTGCTCGCTCTTTTCCGCGCAGGAGCCTGAGATCGAGGGCGGGCTGGGGTTGTGCATCCGTGTAATGCTGTTCGTTGAAAAGAATATACCGCCGCGCCACGTATATTTGCGCGGCGCGCGCTTGCTGCGCAAAGATCTTTCGGGCAAAATGAATATTGCGATCGACGGTCCCGCGGGGAGCGGAAAATCGACGATCGCAAAATTATTGGCAAAGGATTATCACATTTTATATTTGGATACCGGCGCAATGTACCGCGCCTGCGCGCTGAAGGCGCTGCGTTCCGGCGTGGATCCCGATAACGAGGCGCAGGTGTGCGATCTGATGCGTACGCTCGCATTGAACGTAGAGTATGCCGACGGCTGCCAGCGCACGTTGCTGGACGGCACAGACGTCTCCGACGAACTGCGTACGCCGGAGGTCTCCATGGCAGCTTCCTCTATTTCGCGCCATGAGTGCGTGCGCAGCAAAATGGTGGAAAAGCAGCGCGAGATCGCGGCGAAACTTTCGTGCGTGCTGGACGGGCGCGATATCGGGACCTGCGTTCTGCCCGACGCCGATTTTAAATTTTTTCTTACGGCAAGCCCCGATGTGCGTGCCGCGCGCCGCTTCGACGAAATGACGGCCAAGGGCTATCGGGTCGACTTTGAGGAGCTTCGCCGCGAGATCATGCGGCGCGACGAGCAGGATTCTACCCGCGCCATCGCTCCGCTCAGGCCCGCAAATGACGCGGTCATCATCGATACCTCCCGTTTGTCCGTCGCCGAAGTGCTTGCGGCGATAAAACAAAAAATGCAGGAGAAAATATAATGTGCGAAGTCGAAACGCCGACGAATGACACGGGAAAGGCGTGTGACAAGGCCGCCGAAAAGGCGCGCCAAAAACAGGAAAAAAGGCGCTTAAAGGAAGAAAAGCAGCGCAGATTGTTGTTTCCGGCCGATAAAAAGGGCCGGCACGTGATGCATCGGCTGAATTTTTTGCGCGTCGTCTTTTATCCCGTTCACAGTATTTTGTATCCATTCCGCATGCACGGGCACACCAAGGTAGGACTTGGGCCGTATATTTACGTGGGCAATCATTTCGGGCTGTGGGATGTGTTTTTTCCGGCGCATACCACCTGGGAAGGCATCCATTATTTGGCAAAAGATTCCGTTTTGCGCGCGCCGATTCTCGGGTATTGGTCGCGCAAGCTGGGCGTGATCAGCGCGATGCGCGACGGTTCGGACGTCCGTACGCTGATGGAAGCGATGAAGGTCTTAAAGAACGGCGAAAAGATCTCGATGTTTCCCGAGGGGACGCGCAACAAGGGGGACGGCGAAGAGATGCTGCCCTTTCACGGCGGCGCGGCGCTGCTTGCCATCAAGACCAAAACGCCCATCATCCCGTTCGTCATCTGCAATCGCCCCAAGCCCTTTCACATGACGCACGTTGTGTTCGGCGAACCGTTCGAGTTGTCTGAATATTACGGGAAGAAGCTCTCTCCCGAGGAATATGTAAAGGCGGAAGAGGCGCTGCGCAACAGAATGTACGAGCTGCGGGCGCATTTTCGCGCGGAGCAGGCTGCAAAAAAGGCCGCAAAAAAGAGAAAAAAAGGCACTGCCGAGGAGAATAAGCCGTAATGCAGGTCATCGTTGCCGAGCATTGCGGCTTTTGTTCGGGTGTGAAAAGCGCCGTCGATACGGCGCTTCGCGTGCCGTGCGGCAATACGTATGTGCTGGGCGAACTTATCCACAACGAAGAGGTGACGCGCAAAATTTCCGCCCGCGGGATCCCCACCGTTCAGTCGTTGGACGAGGTGCCCGACGGTGCGACCCTCCTGATCCGTTCGCACGGGGTGGGGAAGGCGGTGTACGAGACCTGTTTCAGGCGCGGGATACGCACGATAGACTGTACCTGCGCGTTTGTCCAGCGCACGCAGCGCATCGTGGCGCAGGCCGCCGCCGCGGGTAAGACGGTTGCCATCGTAGGGCATCGCGAGCATCCCGAAGTGGTCGGGCTGTTGGGCTGGTGCGGGGGCGAGGCGTACGTGTTTGCCTCCGAAGACGACGATTTTTCCTGTCTGTCACATAAAAACGTCGTTTTGGTCGCACAGACGACGTTTTCGGCGCAAAGATTTTTAAAAATTGCCGAAAATCTTAAAAAAGTATATCCGAAAACAGTTGAGATTTTTAAAACAATTTGTTATACTACTGTCTGCAGGCAAAAGGAAGCGGAGTCGATCGCAAAGCGCGCAGACGCGGTGCTTGTCATCGGCGGGCTCAACAGCAGCAATACCAATAAGCTTGGCGAAATTGCGTCCCGATACTGCAGCCGCGTCATACGGCTGAACAGCGCGGACGATTTCGAATATGAAAAAATCAAATTTTTTAAGAGGGTCGGCGTCGTAGCGGGGGCAAGCACTCCCGATTGGCAGACCTCGGAGGTTCTCAGGAAGATGGCAGAAAACAACGCAGAAGTACAGGAGACGACGGAGATCGTTGAGGAGACGGTGCAGGCGCCCGTTGCAGAAGAAAAGGCGGAGGAGATCCCCGCGGAAGAGCCCGCAGCGGTTGCCGAAGCGCCCGAAGAAAAGCCTACGATGGCGAAGGTGATCGAAGATATCGATAAGGGCGCTCCCAACACCTACAAGAGAGGGCAGCTCCTTACGGTCAAAATCGTTTCCGCAAGCGACGAGGGCGTATACGTTTCCCTTTCGGGCAAGGGCGAAGTGCTGGTAGAAAAGGCCGAGCTCGATTGCGAGGAATACAGCCGCGAAGCGTATTCTGCGAAAAAGGACGAGAGCGTCGACGTGATGGTCGTGGAGACCAAACCCCTTAAGCTCTCCGAAAAAGCGGTAAAAAAGGTAAAGGAAGAGGAAGCTCTGTTAAAGGAGATCGAAGAGGGAAAGGAATTTTCCGTCGTCTGCACCGGTTTTAACAAGGGCGGCCTTACCGCCGAGCTGGGTTCGTATGCGGTGTTTGTTCCCGCCCGCGAGATCCGCTCCGGCTACGTAAAAGAGCTCGATAAAATGGTCGGCAAAAAGCTCCGTTTAAAGCTTCTCGAGATCCGTAAAGAGCGCAGAAAGGAGATCATCGCCTCACAGCGCGTCATTCTCGAGGCCGAAAAGGCGGCGCGCGAAGCGGCCAAGGCCGAAAAAGAGGCGGCGTTCTTCGATTCGATCAACGTCGGCGACGTGGTAGAGGGCAAGGTGGAGCGCGTTACTTCGTTCGGCGCGTTTGTTTCGGTCAACGGGTTCGATTGCCTTGCGCACATTTCCGATCTTTCCTGGACGGGCGTAAAGGAAGTGACCGACGTGCTGGAGATCGGCAAGCGCTATCAGTTTAAGGTATTAAAGGTCGACCGCGAAAATAAAAAGGTCTCGATCGGCTACAAGCAGTTGCAGCCCCGTCCTTGGGATACGGCGGCGGAGCGCTATGCCGAGGGCGATATCGTTCACGGAAAGGTCGTCCGCATCGTGCCGTTCGGCGCGTTTGTAGAGCTGGAAAAGGGCATCGACGGCCTGGTCCACGTTTCGCAGATCTCGCACGAGTGGCTGGAAAATCCCACCTCCGTTCTGACGATCGGCGAAGAGATCGATGCAAAGGTGCTTGCTTTCAATCCCGAAGAGCATAAGATCACGCTTTCCATCAAGGCGCTGCAGCCGAAGCCCTGGTCGGAACCGCGCGAGCGGAACGAAGAGGGCGGACGCTCCCGCAAAAAGGGAGGGCGCCGTTCCTCCGCCAGCGACTACGCGGACGAGGAAGAGTACAGAGAGTGGAACGAGGGCGGCTACGGCGGCGCCTCGATCGCCGAAATACTCGGTACGGACGAGAATAAGTAAAAATTGCATGTTTTATCAAAAAATCCGCTTAACGGCGGATTTTTTTGTTTATATATCGGTTGTATATCGAATATGAAAGGAGCAAGCAGATATGGAAAAACAGGGAAATATTCGCATTTCCAGCGAAAATATGATGCCGATCATCAAAAAGTGGCTGTATTCCGAAAAGGATATTTTCGTGCGAGAGATCGTGGCCAACGCACAGGATGCGATCACGAAATATAAAAAGCTGACCGAGCTCGGTGAGGCGCCCGCGCAGGAGGCCTACCGCATCACCGTTACTGCCGATCCCAAGGCCGGCACGCTTACCGTGGAAGATAACGGTATCGGCATGACGGAAGAGGAGGTCGAAAAATATATTACACAGATCGCTTTTTCCGGCGCCGCAGACTTTTTGGAGAAGTACGAAAAGGCGGGCGGCGAAGGGATCATCGGCCATTTCGGGCTGGGATTTTATTCCGCATACATGGTTTCGGACGATATAGAGATCTTTACCCGGTCGTATCGCGAAGGGGCGGAGGCAGTTCACTGGCAGTCCGACGGCAACAGCACTTATACGATCGGCCCGTGCGACAAGTCGACGCGCGGCACAAAAATCGTCATGCATATCGCAGCGGCCGAAAAGGAGTTTTTAAAGGAGAACACCATCCGCGCGTTGCTGAAAAAATATTGCTCGTTCATGCCCTACGAGATCTATTTGAACCCCAAAGAGGGCGAGGAGAGCAAGCCGGTCAACGACACCCACCCGCTGTATTTAAAGCAGCCGAAAGAGTGCACCGACGAAGAGTACAAGACGTTTTACCGCGATACGTTCAGCGATTTTAACGAACCGCTGTTCTGGATCCACCTGAATATGGAGTATCCTTTCCGCTTAAAGGGCATTTTGTATTTCCCGAAGGTGAGAAAACAGGTCGAGCTGGAGCGCGGACAGGTAAAGCTGTACTGCAACCAGGTGTATATCGCCGACAACATCAAAGAGGTCATCCCCGAGTTTTTAATGCTTTTGAACGGCGTGATCGACTGTCCCGATATTCCGCTGAATGTTTCGCGGTCCTTCCTGCAAAACGATAAGCAAGTCCAGAAGATCGCAAAGCACATTACAAAAAAGGTTGCCGATAAGCTGATCGAACTGTACAAAAACGACAAAGAGCGCTACGAATCGTGCTGGCCCGATTTGGCCACCTTTGTAAAGTTTGGCTGCATCAAAGATGAGGACTTCTACAAAAAGGTAGAGGACATCATCATCTATAAGAATCTTGCGGGCGAATATCGTCCTGTCAGCTCCTTTTATGGCGAGGCGGTATCGGAAGAGGATGCCAAAAACGGAAAAGAGCCGCAGCCGGTATACTATGTTTCGGACGAAAACAAGCAGGCGCAGTACATTAAGATGTTCCGCGATGCGGGGCTTGACGCGATCTACTGCGATACCTATATCGATCCGCACTTTTTAAGTTATCTCGAGTACAAAAATCCGACGCGCGTACGCTTTTTGCGCATCGATGCCGATATCGACGGCGCGCTCAAGGAAAATGGTGAAGAAGACGCCGATCTGAAGGCGATCTTCGAAAAGGCGCTTGAGGGTCGCCGCGTCTCCGTCAAAACGGAGGCGCTGAAAGATGCCAACGTGCCCGCCGTGATCAATGTTTCGGAATTCGTGCGACGGATGTCCGAGATGCATAGTTTTTATCGGATGGGTGAATCGCCCGTCGATGTTACGCTGATCGTAAATACGTCGAACCGCGCGGTCACCGCGCTGAAAGAGGCGCCGGAAGAGGAGCGCGGCCGTGGCGCGGAGCAGATCTATTATCTCGCGCTGATGAACTATCGTCAGCTTACGCCGGACGAACTTTCTGCATTTGTATCGACAAACGTCATGCTGTTGGAGAAATATTTAAAAAAATCGCAGGATAATTAAAAAACCGCTATTGACAATGCAAAAAAATGCGTGTATAATAAAAAAAGCGTGAGTCACGCGATCGGTCCGCGCGCGGCACGGATCACAGGAGGTAACATTGTGAACGGAACAGTCAAATGGTTCAACGACGGAAAGGGATACGGCTTTATTTCCAACGACGAGGGCGGAGCGGACGTATTTGTGCACTTTTCCGCCATTCAGACGGAGGGTTTCCGTACGTTGAAGGAGGGGCAGAAGGTGACGTTTGAAACCGAGCCCGATCCCAAAGACAGCGGAAAGCTTCGCGCTGTGAACGTCGTTCCCGTATCGTAAGGTTGGGCCAACGAAAAAAGACGCGTTTCGTAAGGAACGCGTCTTTTTGTGTCCGAAAACTCCCGCGACGGGCGCGCGGTTCCCGGAGAACCAGCGCCGACGATAACAAATCGACGAAAGGCCGGCTTTACGCCCTCGCGCAAGGAAGGGGACGGGCTTACGGGCGGCAGACGCGGCGGAGTATCTGCGGACCGGAATGCGGTAAAACGGCGGACGCGGCGCATATTGTGCGTGCCGCATCGCCGTCGGATCGCGGATCTTACAGTGCGCGCGGCGAACTTACGCCTGTGAATTTTCCGTCATCCGTGCGCGGTAGACCTGTAAAATGGCCTGTTGCAGCCGTTCCCGCGTTTCGGAATTGAGTGGGTGCGCAATGTCTTTGTATTTTCCGTCCGACGTTTTGCGGCTGGGCATGGCAATGGCATAGCCGTCTTCGCGTTCAAAAATTTTAATGTCATGAACGGCAAAGCATTCGTCGATCGTGATCGAGGCAACGGCACGAAGTTTTCCTTCGTGATTTTTTACTTCGCGTATGCGAATATCTCCGATGTACATGTAGAGTCCCCCATAAAAGCAGCCTGTCGTTCATTATATTATCATATTTTATAGATTATTGCAATGATTTTGTGGTCTATTTGCTAAATTTATACAAAAAAATTTCACATTTTTGCGGAGTGAAGCATATAATACGATATGTTTTCCGAAACGGACCTCTTTCGAGACGGGTGTTACATGATCGGGATCGGCGGCGTCAGCATGAGTGCGCTTGCGCGGCTGCTGCGTGACCGAGGCGTGCGTGTACGCGGGTGCGACGCAAGGGCAAGTACCTTTACGGATATGCTTGTGCGGAACGGTATTCCCGTGTGCATCGGTCGGGAGGAGATCGCGGAAGGCACAGTGGTCTATACCGAGGCCGTGGACGTCCACGGCGAACAGCTCGGGCAGGCGAAACGGGCGGGAAAACGTCTGCTTTCGCGTGCGGAACTTTTGGGCAGGATCGCGGAGGAATATCCGTGCGTCCTGTCCGTTGCGGGCTGTCACGGGAAGACTTCCGCAACGTCGATGCTGGCGCACGTCTTAATGCATGCCGGACAGCGGTTTACCTGCCACATCGGCGGGGAGGACCGTGCGTTCGGCAATTATTTTACGGCGGGGGACGAAGTGTTTCTGACCGAAGCGTGCGAATTCAGGCGGAGTTTTTTGCGCCTGCGCAGCGATATCGCCGTTATTCTGAATACCGACCTCGATCATACCGACTGCTACCGCAGCCGAGGCGAGCTGTTGAAGGCCTATGCGCAGTTTGGCCCGTCGGCGGAGTCGGTCGTCGTAAACGCGGACGATCCGGGCGCGCGCACCCTGCCGCATGCGCTGTCGTTCGGGCGGTATGCGGGCGACATCCGCGCAGTCGATCTGTTTGAAAAGGACGGGAAGTTCACCTTTACCGTGGCGGAGGGCGGGGTGCCCGTCGTGCGCATTGCGCTGCGCGTGTTCGGACAGATGCAGACGGAAAACGCGCTTGCCGCTTACGCCGCCGCAAAATTGTACGGGATATCGCCGCAGACGATAAAGGAGGGACTGGAACATTTTTACGGCGTAAAGCGCAGGTTCGAGCCGGTCGGAAGCATGGGCGGGATCCCCGTCGTATGCGATTACGCGCATCACCCGCGCGAGATCGCGGCTGCCTATGCCGCAGCGCGCGCCATTTGCTCCGGAACGGTGCGTACCGTGTTCCAGCCGCACACATACACGCGTACGCGCGATCTTTTGGAAGAGTTTGCGGCGGTACTGAAGACGATGGAATCGCCCGTTGTCTATCGTACCTACGCGGCGCGGGAGGAGTATCTTCCGGAGGGCAGCGCGGTCACGCTGGCAAGTCGCGTACCGGAGGCGCTGTATGTGCAGTCGCCGCAAAATTTAAAAAAGCGCCTGACGGAACTGTGTCGCGCAGACGATCTGATCCTCGTGCTCGGTGCGGGCGATATATACGATGTCGCGCTCTCGCTCGCGGACGAGGCGCGGCGGCGGGCATAATACCCGCCGCCGCGCTTTTGCATTGCCCGACGCCTAAAACTCCGGCGTCGATTTTTTTTGTTCGCAGGCAAAGACGTAATCGATAAACTGCCTGGCGCGGCGCGGCGACCGCCCGCCGCGCAGCAGCGCCCAGCGCTCTGCCAAAGCAAACAGCGTCTGCTGCGGCGTTGTAAGCCCTGTATCCGCCGCAAGATCTGCCACGATGCGCAGATATTCTTCCTTGTTGACGGCGGCAAACAGCACGGTGATACCGAAGCGGTCGGAGAGGGACAACAGTTCTTCCTCGCTGTCGCCCATATGCACGCTGTTCATGCGGGAATCGAAATTTTCTTCCACGATGTGCCTGCGGTTGCTGGTTGCAACGATCATGACGTTTCCGACGTGGCCCTCCATGCTTCCCTGCAGGGCGGCCTTAAGGGTGGAGACGCGGTCATCGCTTTCGCGGAGCGAAAAGTCGTCGATGAACACGACAAACTTCATGGGGATCGCGGCAAGTTTTGTCTTCAGCGCAGGGAGCGACAGAATATTTTCCTTGGAAATTTCCACAAGACGCAGTTTTTTATCGGCAAAAAGGTTGACCGCCGCATGAACGGTGGAGGACTTTCCCGTGCCGCGGTCGCCGTACAGCAGCATGTCGGCATAGGGAAGGCCGGAGACGAAATTTTCAATGTTATCCGTCACCTGCGCCTTTTCGCTTATGTAGCCCTTGAGGTCGTCCATTGTGACCGCCGACGGCGCGCTGACGGGAACGAGTTCCCCGTCGAGGTAGCGGAAGGAGCTGCAAAAGAGAAATCGCCCGTAGCCGTTCTGACGATAATAATCCGCAAGGCGTTCGGCGGCATGCTTGTCCCAACCTTTAAACAGCGTCGGCGTTGTTCCGATCAAAAATCCGCGCGGACGCAGGGAGAGGGCTCTTCCGATGAGGGAAAGATCGTTTGCGACGGCGGTGCGGACAAGCTCCGATACCCCGACGCCTGCGGCACAGCTGCGCGAAAAGATATTTTCGTCCGACAGAACGGCCCGTGCGATCCGTTCGGCGAAGGCGCCTTCGCTGCCGTCCGCGTACAGAAGACGCAAAAAGTCGGTATCCGCTTTTCCCGCATGCAGCCGCGAAAAGGCGTTGATCAGCGGATCGCGCAAGATCCCGTGATAAATTGTAAGATGATCCAAACGCATCGTGGCGATCTCCGTTGTTTTTTTGCATTATAATTGATTGCGCCAAAAAAAGCAACCGAATGTAAAAAAATATTCGCGCAACACTTGACGAAAACGGCGGCAGGGGGGTATAATAAAAAGAAATCAGTTCGGAGGAAATGGTATGGCTCATAAAATTTATGATCCCGAAACGCAGACTGCGCGCATCTTTCACGAGGCAGATTGCGATTTAAAGCGCCTGAAAAACAAGACGGTAGCGGTGATCGGCTTCGGCAGCCAGGGACACGCACACGCGCTCAACTTAAAGGACAGCGGCATAAATGTGATCATCGGGTTAAACCGCGGCGGCCGTACTTGGCCCATTGCGGAGAAGGCGGGTTTTGCGGTATATCCCGTGCGTGAGGCCGCGGAAAAGGCGGATGTCATCATGATGCTCACGCCGGACGAAAAGATGGCGGATATTTATCGTGAAAGTATTGCGCCCGTGCTGACGGAGGGCAAATATCTTGCGTTTGCGCACGGATTCAATATTCATTTTAAGCAGATCGTCCCGCCTGCAGGCGTAAACGTGTTCATGATCGCGCCCAAGGGGCCCGGCCACACCGTCCGCAGCGAGTATCTCGAGGGGCACGGCGTACCCGATCTGGTGGCGGTTTACCAGGACCCCTCCGGCGATACGATGGATATCGCGCTCGCATACGCGCTCGGCATCGGCGGTGCGCGCGCCGGCGTGCTGGAGACGACCTTCCGCTGTGAAACGGAGACCGATCTGTTCGGCGAGCAGGCGGTGCTCTGCGGCGGCGTTACCGCGCTGATGAAGGCAGGATTCGAAACGCTGGTCGAGGCGGGATACGATCCCCGCAACGCGTATTTCGAGTGCATTCACGAGATGAAACTGATCGTCGATCTTATCTACAGCGGCGGCTTTCAAAAGATGCGCTACTCCATTTCCGATACGGCGGAATTCGGCGACTACGAGACGGGAAAACGTCTGATCACCGACGAGACCAAGCGCGAAATGAAGAAGGTGCTTACCGAGATCCAGGACGGCACGTTCGCTTCGAAGTGGATCTCCGAGAACAAGAGCGGCGGCCGGGCGCACTTTATCGCTTGCCGCGAGCGCGAGGCTTCGCACATGCTTGAAAAGGTGGGCGAGGAACTGCGCGAGCTGTACTCCTGGAACAAGGAAGACAAATACAGCGAAACCAAATAAACAAAGAACGGTCTCCGATCGCGGTCGGGGGCCGTTTTTTTGTATAAGTGTAAATCTGCGCCGTGTCGTACGCGCTGCGTTCGGGAATGTGCCGCTTTTGCGGATAGGCAAGACGGGCCGCCGCAAAAAACCGCGGGGCGATTTTTTTGTAATCGGCCGCGGCGCGGCGCCCGTGGATTGCAAAGAGAATAAACGTACGTGCGCTCCAAAGCCGTTTACGGGCGGGGCGTCCCGGGTCATCTTGCGCCATTGTGGCGTTTTTGTCGTAAAATTTTTTAAAAAAGCGGGCAAAAAATGCAAAATGGGTATTGAAACCCATCGCAAAATATAGTATAATATGGTCGATGCGTAACGGATATTTTCCGTTTGCGCGAAAACGATAAGGGGTAATCGGCTTTGAAAGGAGACGCGATGCAAAAGAAATTGACGAATGAAGTTCCCCACGGAACAGATTTCCCGCTGTATTTGTATCATCACGGCAAAAACGATCGGATCTACGAACTGTTCGGCGCACACAAAGAGGTGCGCGACGGTAAGGAGGGCTATGTCTTTCGTGTGTGGGCGCCGCACGCCCGCAGCGTGTCCGTCGTGGGCGATTTTAACGATTGGAACGTAAATTGCAATGTAATGTATCGTATGATCGACGGGGAGAGCTTTGAGCTGTTCATCCCCGACTTAAAGCAGTTCGATACCTATAAGTACTGCATCACCGCGCAGGACGGACGGCAGCTGATGAAGGCGGATCCCGTGGGCTTTCATACGGAGACGCCGCCTGCAACGGCCTCGAAATTGTATGAACTGGACGGCTACGTCTGGCAGGATGCCGAATATTTCAACGGCCTGAAAAAGAAAAACATTTTTACCTCGCCGATGAACATCTACGAGGTAAATCTGCTTTCGTGGCGTCGGCATGCGGACGGTAACTTTTATTCCTACCTCGATCTTGCGCGCGAGCTCGTTCCGTATGTAAAGGAAATGGGCTATACGCATGTGGAATTTATGCCCGTGACGGAGTTCCCGTTCGAGGGGTCGTGGGGATATCAGGTGACTGGCTATTACGCAGTTACTTCGCGCATGGGAACGCCGAAAGACTTTATGTACCTGGTCGACAGTTTCCATCGGGCGGGGATCGGCGTCATTTTGGATTGGGTGCCTGCGCATTTCCCCAAGGACGCGCCCGGCCTGTACGAATTTGACGGTCAGCCGCTGTACGAGAGCAGTCAGTGGGATAGAATGGAGCATAAGAGCTGGGGCACGCGCCGCTTCGATTACGGCAGAAACGAAGTGCTCTCTTTCCTCATTTCCGACGCCTGCTTCTTCTTCGATAAATATCACGTGGACGGACTGCGCGTAGACGCCGTTGCCTCCATGCTCTATCTCGACTACGACAAGCGTCCCGGGGAATGGGTCCCCAATATCTACGGCGAAAACAAAAACCTGGAGGCGATCGCCTTTTTGCGCAAACTCAACGAAGCGGTATTTTTGCGCTTCCCTTACGCGCTGATGATCGCAGAGGAGTCGACGGCCTGGGGTCTTGTTACAAAGCCGGGGTCGGTCGGCGGGCTCGGATTCAACTTTAAGTGGAACATGGGCTGGATGAACGATATGCTCTCGTATATCTGTTTAAATCCTTATTTCCGTTCGTATAATCACAGCAAGCTGACATTTTCGATGATGTACGCCTTTTCGGAGAACTATGTTTTACCCATTTCGCATGACGAAGTGGTGCACGGGAAGTGTTCGCTGATCAATAAAATGCCCGGAACGTACGAGGAAAAATTTGCCGGCGTACGTTCGTTCCTCGGGTACATGATGGCGCATCCCGGCAAAAAACTCAACTTTATGGGGTATGAGTTCGGACAGTTCAAGGAGTGGGACTATCACGAGGGACTGGAATTTTTCCTGCGCGATACCTATGAGCTGCACGGGAAGCTTGCGCTGTTTGTAAAAGATTTAAATAAGTTTTACCTCGATACGCCCGCGATGTTCGAAGTGGAAGATTCCTGGGACGGGTTCGAATGGCTGGCGCCCGACGATGCAGACCGCAACATCGTATCGTTTATCCGCAGGGATAAACAGGGGAACGAGCTGGTCGCATTGGTTTGTTTTTCGGGCAGTGACGTGACCGATTACCGCCTGGGCGTACCCAATCGCGGTAAGTACAAGGTCGTGTTCAATTCCGACGACAAAAAATACGGCGGTGAGGGGAAACTGACCAAAAAGACGGTGACGGCGGTGAAAAAGCCTAGCCACGGAAAACCGTATTCCTTCCCGATCGCCATGCCAAAGCTCACCTGCGTATATCTCGTGCGCGAGCCGGATGTTCCGGAGAGCGAAAAGCCTAAAAAGCGGGCGGTGCGCGCGGCCGCGAAACCGGCAAAAAATAAGTAAGCAAAAGGGATTGTTCGGCACATTGTGCCGTCCAAATAAATAATAAGGAGTTTACAGGGGGTTCTTTATGCAAAGAAAGAAGGAATGTGTGGCAATGTTGCTTGCGGGCGGGCAGGGGAGCCGTCTGTACGCGCTCACCAACAACATTGCAAAGCCGGCGGTTGCATTCGGCGGAAAGTATCGTATTATCGATTTCCCGCTCTCCAACTGCATCAATTCGGGCATCGATACGGTGGGCGTTCTCACGCAGTACGAGCCGCTCGAGCTGAACGAATATATCGGAAACGGGCAGCCGTGGGATCTGGACCGCGCCTTTGGCGGCGTGCACATCCTCTCGCCCTATCAGGCCAAGAAAAAGTCGTCGTGGTTCGAGGGGACGGCGAATGCCATTTATCAGAACATGCACTTCATGAAGAAGTATAATCCCGAGTATGTTCTTATCCTCTCCGGAGATCACATCTACAAAATGGATTATGCGGCCATGCTGAAGGCGCACAAGGCCACGGGTGCCGACTGTACGATCGCCGCCATCGAAGTCCCCATGAAAGAAGCTTCGCGCTTCGGGATCCTGAACACCAACGAGGACGGATCGATCTATCAGTTCGAAGAAAAACCCAAGCAGCCGAAGAGCAATCTGGCCTCGATGGGCATCTACATTTTTACGGCGAGCAAGCTGTTCAAATACCTCGACGAGGACGAGGCAAACCCCAATTCCAGCAAAGATTTCGGCAAAGACGTGCTGCCCGCCATGCTGAACGCCGGCGAAAAGATGTTCTCGTACCGCTTCAGCGGTTATTGGAAGGATGTAGGAACGATCTCCTCCCTTTGGGAATCGAATATGGACCTGCTCGGCGAAGATCCTGCCTTCGACGTAGGCGATGCCGATTGGAAGATCCATTCGCGGAATCCGCTTGCGCCGCCCGAATATATCGGGGACGAAGCTGTTGTCGATAACTCGCTCGTTTCGCTCGGCTGCGAGATCGAGGGCACGGTAAAAAATTCGGTGCTTTCCAGCAATGTTGTGGTGGAAAAGGGAGCCGAAGTGATCGACAGCGTCATTATGGCCGGCGCCGTCATAAAGGCAGGCGCCAAGGTTACATATTCCATCATCGACGAAAACACGGTGGTGGAGGCGGGCGCAGTCGTCGGCGAAGATCGGAATACCGCCTCCGGCATCGCCGTTTTGGGCCGCAATATCACCATTGCCGCAGGCGTCAAGGTCGCCGCGGGACAAATACTCGATAAGGACTATAAGGGGGAGTAAAGTACCATGGCAAATTCTGCAGTAGGCGTTATTTTTTCCAATGTACATGACGAGAATATTCCTGAACTTTCCCGTCACCGCACCATGGCGTCTATTCCTTACGGGGGAAGATACCGCCTGATCGACTTCATGCTTTCGAATTTTGTCAATTCCGGCATTACGACGGTCGGCATCGTTACAAAATATAACTATCAGTCGCTGATCGACCACCTGGGCAGCGGTAAAGATTGGGATCTCGCCCGTAAGGACGGCGGCATCATCCTGCTCCCGCCCTATTCGGACGAAACAGACGCGCCGTACACCAATCGATTGGAGGCGCTGAAGGGGATCACCGGATTTTTGAACCACAGAAACGAAGAGTATGTGGTCATCTCCGACTGCGACGGGATCGCCCGGGTAGACGTAGCCGATATCGTGCGTTTCCACGAGGAGAAGGGGGCCGATATCACCATGGTATACCATGCCGAAGAGGGGCCCGTTGCGTCAAATTACTACATTACGCTTACGCCCGGCGAGGACGGTCGCATCAAGGGGGTAAAGATCAACCCGCGCATCAAGGGGAACGCCAAAAACGATGTTTATATCAACATCATGGTCATTAACCGCGAGTTCCTGATCGATATCATTCAGGACGCCGTGACGCGTGGGCTCTCCAGCTTCGGAAAGGACATTTTGGCAAAGAACGTCGATACGTTAAAAATCTACGGATATGCCTTCGGCGGGTACTATGCAGGCATCAATTCGCTGCAAAAGTACTACAAGCACAGCATGGAGCTGCTGAACAAGGATGTCCGCGACGAGCTGTTCGGCGCGCGCGATATCTACACCAAGGTCCGCGATTCGGCGCCTTCCAAGTATATCGACGGTGCCGTAGTGAAGGATTCGCTGATCTCCGACGGCTGCGTCATCGAAGGTACGGTGGAAAACTGCATCCTGTTCCGCGGCGTAAAGATCGGAAAGGGGAGCCGGATAAAAAATTCCATCATCATGCAGGACAGTATTATCGGCTCGAATGTGGAACTTAATTGCGTCATTACCGATAAAAACGTGGTAGTGCGTGATCGGCATCACCTTTCCGGATGCGAGGAGCTGCCGTACTTTATAGCCAAGGGCAGAATGATCTGACAAATTTTGTTATGATCAGCGCGCGCGGCCCGGCGTGGATGACCCGCCGGGGCCGTGGGAATGGGGATAATTGATAAGGAGGATCGAAATGAGCACCGCAAAAACTGCTGCCGGTACAAAAAAATCAACGGCAAAAAAGAAGCCCGTGATCACGGAGCCTGTCGCGGAGGTGAAAGAGCCGGCTGTCGCCGAGCAGACGGAAGAGGCTACCATTGTAAGCGTTCCGCCTGTAGAGGTCGTTGCGGACGCGGAGACGGCGCCCGTAGAAGAACCCGCACCCGAACTGCACGTCGAACCGAAAAAGAAAATTTTGTTTGTCGCCTCCGAGGCAGCGCCGTTTATCGCAACGGGCGGCCTTGCCGAGGTGATCGGCTCGCTTTCCAAGGCGATCGCCAAGGATGACACGTACGACGTCCGCGTGATCATTCCGCTCTATCAGGATATCAAAAAGGAATACCGGAAAGACTTTAAGTTTATCGGCAATATTTTTGTTCCGCTCTCTTGGAGAAATCAGTACTGCGGGATCTTTGAATACGAGGCGAATAACGTCCGCTTCTATTTCGTGGACAACGAATATTACTTTAAGCGGCCCGGTTGTTACGGCTATTATGACGACGGTGAACGGTTTGCTTTCTTCTGCCGCAGCGTCATGGAGATCCTTTCCTTCCTGGGGTTCTACCCCGATATCCTGCACTGCCACGATTGGCAGGCGGCTTTGGCGGCGCTCTATTTAAAGACGATCTATTGTTTCCGTCCAGAGTACCAGTTTATCCGCGCGGTGTTCACCATCCACAATATCGAATACCAGGGAAAATATTCGCTGGATATTTTGGAAGATCTGTTCGGCATCTCCAATCGGTTTCGCTATCTTGTGGAGTACGATCGTTGCATCAACCTGATGAAGGGCGCCATTGAATGCTGTGAACGCTTCTCTACCGTCAGCCCCACCTATGCGGGCGAGATAAAAGATCCGTATTATTCGCACGGGCTGGATCCGATCATCCGCCGCAACGAGTTTAAGCTGTGCGGGATCCTGAACGGCATCGATCCCGATTACTATAATCCCGCCACCGATAAATCACTGTTTGCCAACTACAGCGCCGACGATCCGGGCAATAAGGCGATCTGCAAAGAGGAGTTGCAGCGCATGCTTAATCTTCCCGTAAAGCCGGATACGCCCGTCATTGCCATGATCACGCGCTTGGTGGCGCACAAGGGTCTTGACCTTGTTAAGGAAGTGATCGAGCAGGTATTGCGTCAGGACGTGCAGTTTGTGCTGCTGGGAACGGGCGATTCCGCTTACGAGAACTATTTCAGCGACCTTGCGCGCAGATATCAGGGGAAAGTCGTTTCGATCATTTCGTTCAACTCCGATCTCTCCCGTAAAATTTATGCGGGCGCCGATCTGTTCCTCATGCCCTCCAAGAGCGAGCCCTGCGGGTTGTCGCAGATGATCGCTTCGCGCTACGGCACGGTTGCGATCGTGCGCGAGACGGGCGGCCTGCGCGACAGCATTACGCCGTACGGCGCCGGCGGAAACGGATTTACTTTCCACGACTATAATGCATACGATATGTTGTATGTGATAAACGAAGCGCTTGGCGTGTACCGCGACAAGGCGGCATGGGAGACGCTGCGCAAAAAGGCGATGGAGACCGACTTCAGCTGGGCTACTTCTGCCAAATACTATATGGGCCTTTATATGGGGATGTTAAAATAAGTCTTCCGGCATACAGAAGACCGCGGGAATAGGGGCTGGGTGCGTTTCCTAATTCCATCCGCCCCTCTTTCTCATGTCTTCGGTACGGCCGCCCGATCCGAAACGTCACTAATTTTTCAGGAGATAAAGCAAATTCATGAGCAAGTTAACCGAACAGGAAGCACATCGGCTGATCGCGGGAAAACTCTCGCGCTATTTTGGCGTTGTCCCGCAAGAGGCCTCGCAGGAACAGATCTATAAAGCGGTCGTCATGAGCGTTCGAGACATCATGGCCGAGATGCATCAGAAGTTCCATTACAAAATGAAGAGCGCAAAGGCAAAGCGCGTCTATTATTTATGCATGGAATTTTTGATGGGGCGTTCGTTGAAAAACAGCGTATACAACCTGGGGATCCACGACGCCTTGCAGGGCGCCTTAAAGCAGTTTAAGGTGACGTTGGAAGATCTGTACGAGCAGGAACCCGATGCCGGGCTGGGCAACGGGGGATTGGGTCGTCTTGCCGCTTGTTTTTTGGACGGACTTGCCACGCAGCATTACCCTGCAATGGGATTTTCCATCTGCTATCAGTACGGATTGTTCAAGCAAAAGATCATCGACGGTTGGCAGATCGAATTGCCGGACGTATGGCTGCCCGGCGGTGCAGCATGGCTGATCCAGCGCACCGACAAGCAGTTTATCGTCCGCTTTGACGGTACGTTGGAAGAAAAGTGGACCGATCACGGCATGGAGACCGTGTACCACAACGCAAAGGAAGTGGAGGCCATTGCATACGACATGATGGTATCCGGAAAAGATTCCGAATGCGTCAGCGTGTTGCGGCTGTGGCGGTCGCGCGCGATCCAAAAGTTCGATATGCAGTTGTTTTCGCAGGGCCACTACGAGGAGGTCATGCAGGACGATACCGATGCGCAGCTGATCTCTAAGGTGCTGTATCCCTCCGACAACCATTACGAAGGGAAGACGCTTCGCTTAAAGCAGCAATATTTTTTGGTTTCCGCCTCGCTTCAATGCATCGTCTCCGATCACAAGCGCCGCTACGGCTCGCTTGCACTGCTGCCGCAGATGGCTGCTATCCATATCAACGATACGCATCCTGCGCTTGCGATCCCCGAGCTCATGCGCATTTTGGTGGACGAAAATTATTTCAGTTGGGAGGTCGCGTGGAATATTACAACGGCCACCTGTGCGTACACCAATCATACCGTGCTGGCCGAGGCGCTTGAAACGTGGCCGGAGGATCTGATTTCCCGTCGGCTGCCGCGTATTTATCAGATCTTAAAGGAGATCAATCGTCGCTTCTGCGAAGATTTATGGGCAAAATTCCCCGGCGATTGGAATAAAATTTCGCGCATGGCCATTCTGTCGCACAACACCGTGCGCATGGCAAACTTGTGTGTGATGGGGTCGCACAGTACAAACGGGGTATCCGAATTGCACAGCGAGATCATTCGCGGAAGCATTTTCCGCGATTTTTACGACTATGAACCGCACAAGTTTTGCAATGTTACCAACGGCATTGCGCATCGCCGCTGGCTGAATCAGTCCAATCCAGAACTGTGCGAGTTGATCACCGACTGTATCGGCGACGGGTACGACAAGCGGGCTGAAAAGCTTGCCGAGCTTTCAAAATTCGCCGACGACGAAAGTGTGTTAAAGCGGCTGGATGCGATAAAGCGCATCAAAAAGGTTCAGTTTGCCGCATATGCCAAAAAACAGCAGGGGATATCGATCGATCCCGACACCGTGTTCGATGTACAGGCAAAGCGCATGCACGAGTATAAGCGCCAGCTGCTGAACGTGCTCCACATCATTGCCGACTACAACGCGCTGCGCGAGGATCCGGAGCGCGATATTCTGCCGAAAACGTATATTTTCGGGGCTAAGGCGGCCGCAGGATACGATATGGCAAAGCAGATCATAAAACTTATCTGCTTTCTGGCGGAGGATATCCGTAAAAATCCTAAGATCAATCAAAAACTGAACGTCGTCTATATGGAAAATTATAATGTTACCATGTCAGAGGCGCTTATGCCGGCAAGTGAAATTTCCGAGCAGATCTCGCTCGCCGGAAAGGAGGCCAGCGGGACGGGCAACATGAAGTTTATGATCAACGGCGCGCTGACCATCGGAACGCTGGACGGCGCCAATGTGGAAATGGCGCAGCGGGTAGGGGACGATAATATCTTTATTTTCGGACTGACTTCCGACGAGGTGAACGAAATTTGGTCAAGCGGATACAACTCCAGCGCCTATTATAATCAGAACCAGTCCATGCGAAAGATCATCGAATCGCTGATCGTCGGCTTCAACGGTACGTCGTTTGCCGATATCGCAAACTATCTGTTGCGCAATGCGCCGGTGGCCGATCCGTATATGTGTCTTGCCGATTACGAGTCTTACGCCACGACGCAGGATATGATGTCCCGCCTGTATCGCGACGAAAAGATGGCGTGGAACAGAAAATCGCTAATGAATATTGCAGCGTCGGGATATTTTTCCGCCGATCGCAGCGTGCGGGATTATGCACACGAAATTTGGGGCTTAAAGGCCATCGTAAAGTGATCGCACCGGGCGCTGATTTGGCCGACGAAACGGGAGAGAGAAACAGCGGAACGGTCGCCGCACGGCGATCGTTCAACGCATAAATTAATTGTCCTTGGAAGAAGCAACGCGATCGCAGCGGTATCGAATATGAGTTTTTACTATAATCCTTTAAACCGAGCATGCAAAAATCTTATGGGTGCCTTTGCGCGGGGCAGCACGCTTGTCCTGCACGTCTATTTTGATCCGGAAGATTTTGCCGACGAATGCTTTTTTGTCTATTTTTCCGATGGTAAGGATCCCGTGCGCATTCCGATGCAGCGGGACGGCAATCGTTTTAAACTGTCGCTGAAATTTCATCAGATCGGCCTATATTTTTACTATTTTTTGATCGGCGGAAAAGTTTTTGAGTGCGGACGGTTTCGTGACGGCGTCATTTCGAACGATTCTCACATCCGTGCATGGCAGATCACCGTATATGACGAGGCATATCATACGCCGGATTGGATGAAGGGCGGCGTGATGTACCAGATCTTTCCCGATCGGTTTTACCGTTCCGGGAATTATCCCATTGCAAAAAACAAAGTGCTGCGCGGCGATTGGGGCGGACTGCCGAATTATCGGCCGAACGAGTACGGAAAGGTATTGAACAACGACTTTTTCGGCGGGAATTTGAACGGGATCAATAAAAAGCTCGACTATTTAAAGGAGCTCGGCGTTACGGTCATCTATTTAAATCCCATTTTTGAAGCGTACTCTAATCACCGCTACGATACCGGCGACTATATGAAGATCGATCCGCTTTTGGGGACGACAGCCGATTTCGACAAACTGACCGAAGAGGCCTCCAGGCGCGGGATCCGCATCATTTTGGACGCCGTGCTCAATCACACCGGAGACGACAGCCGCTATTTTAACCGATACGGCCATTACAAAGACAGCGTCGGCGCCTATCAGTCGCCCAATTCCCCGTATTTTTCGTGGTATAATTTTCGTAATTATCCGGAATCGTACGACAGCTGGTGGGGCATTGAAACGCTTCCCGCCGTAAACGAGGCGTCGCCATCCTATCAGGAATTTATTTTCGGCGAGGATGGCGTGCTGAAAAATTGGTTGCGGCACGGTATCAGCGGCTATCGTTTGGATGTCGCCGACGAATTGCCCGATTTCTTTTTGCAAAAGCTGCGTGCCGCGGTCAAGGACGAGAAGTCGGACGCCGTAGTAATCGGCGAGGTCTGGGAAGACGCCTCCAACAAAATCGCGTACAGCGAACGCAGGCAGTATCTGCAGGGCAAGGAACTTGACAGCGTTATGAATTATCCCCTGAAGGACGCCATTATCAGCTACGTGCAGTCGGGGAACGCCACGCAATTGCGCGAAACGATCTATATGCTGATCGATAACTATCCAAAGGAGACGCTCGACTGCCTGATGAATATTTTGGGAACGCACGATACGCCGCGCATCCTTACGGTGTTCGGCGGAAAGACGTGCGCCAACAAGGACGAGATGGCCGTTACCTTTTTGAGCCAAAAGGAAAAGATCGCTGCCAGAAAAAAGTTGATGATGGCGGCCGTGCTGCAATTTACGCTGCCGGGGATCCCGTGCATCTTTTACGGCGACGAAAATGCGACCGAGGGCTACCAGGATCCGTTTTGCAGGCGTTGTTTCGATTGGACGCATACAGACGAGGAGCTTACGTCATTTTATAAAAAGCTCGGCGCGATCCGCGCGTCGCTGCCGCAATTCCGCGACGGAGAATACGACGAACTGTTTGCCGATAGTAGCTGTATCGTATATGAGCGGCGCACGGGGGAAGGCGTTGTGTATGTATATGTCAATAATTCCCAGGGGGAATATTGCATCGATCTGAACGGCGTGTATTACGAGCATCTTAGCGGAAAAAAATTTTTGGGACGTTTGAATTGCCTTCCGCACTCCTACGGAATTCTTACAAAGCTTGAATAGTATGTCAGACGTACTATTCAATACGTGCATCGATCGCCGGGCGCCGTAAAACGCTCCGGCGTTTTGTTTGTTTCTGCAAAAATGTCTGTAAAACGGTATATAAGACGAAAAGCGTCTGCGCCGCATCCGTGTTTTGTTCGGACAAAACCAATAACGGTGCATGCCGTATAAAATTTTATCAAGCGGCGATTTTTTCCATTATTTTTTGTGTTAAACAGTCTTTTTTATACCATACTATTCGTAAAAGCTGCATTTTGCGAATAGTTTTATCTCTCCTTGCGCGCATCTTTTTCTGTCGTTGCAGTACTTTTTTCTTCCGGCCGCGCGCGCTGGTTCGATCGTGGCCGAATTTTTAATAGCCCCTGTCTTCTCTTCTTTTTCTTTTGCCGCCCGTATACGTGCGGCGTTATGTCTTTGCCGCGCCCTGCATCGCCCTCGCATCTGTGATTATTTTTTCGTTGAACTATTCGTAAAATTGACAAATATGTCGTCGTATGCTATAATTGTCAATATGGCAAACGGTACAAAAAACGCACCCGATTATTACAGGGAACGGAACGTAAATAATTTGGAAAAAATCGACGCCTTGCTGCAGGAGCTCCCCTCTTTCTGCGAGGATTTTTTGCGCGGCGTGGAGACGCGCACAAGCTCGCTGACTCGCTTGAATTATGTGTACGATCTGCGGATTTTTTTCGATTTTCTCTCTAAAAAGAAGTTTCGCGGCAAGGATGTGCACGAAATCACGCTGGAAGAGCTTGAAACGGTGACCGATACCGATCTGGAGATTTTTTTAAGCTACTTGTCCAATTATCGCTTTGGCGAAAAGCGTCTTTCCTGCAACGAACGCGCCAAGGCGCGCAAACTTTCGACCGTACGCTCCATGTTTCGTTACTTTTTTAATAAGGGACTGATCGAGGTCAATAATTCCGCGAAGGTCGCCACGCCGAAGCTGCACGAAAAAGAAATTATCCGCCTGGAGCGGGACGAGGTGTCCTCTCTGCTCGATACGGCGGAACTGGGCAGCGGGCTTTCGCAGCATGCAAGCGGCTATCATGAAAAGACGAAGATCCGCGACAGCGCTATCCTCACCTTGTTTTTAGGGACAGGTATCCGTATTTCCGAGCTGGTAGGCCTCAACAACGAGAGTATCGATTTTACCAACAATTCGTTTGTGGTGACCCGTAAGGGCGGCAATCAAGCGATCTTGTATTTTTCCGAAGAGGTTGGCGACGCACTGGCTGCCTATATGGCGCAAAAGGAAGAAGATCCAAAGGTCCCCCACGGTGAACACGCACTTTTTTTATCGCTGCAATACCGCAGGATCACGGTGCGCGCCGTGGAGAATTTGGTCAAAAAATATGCCAAAATCGTTACGCCGCTCAAAAAGATCACGCCGCACAAACTGCGATCCACATACGGCACAGAGCTCTACCGCGAGACGGGCGATATTTATATCGTGGCCGACGTACTGGGACATCGGGACGTAAATACGACCCGTAAGCACTACGCCGCCATCTCCGAAGACCATCGCCGCGCTGTCGCCGATGCGGTCAAACTTCACAAACCGGACGATTGGGAGGATTGACCTTTGGAATCGGTATACGTTATCCAGCCCGTATTTGACGGGCGCGCCGAGCACCTCTGCCGCGAAGCGGTCGCGCTGATCGAAAGCGCGGGCGCGTGTTGTGTCGGCGCTATGTTTGTAAAGATCCGCGAGATCGATCCCTACGCCTATCTCGGCGAAGGCAAGATTGCGGAATTAAGAGAACGATTACACGACACGGACGCGACGGTGCTGTTTAACGGGGAACTCTCCCCTTCGCAGACGAGCAATCTTGCGGCGGCGCTGGAAGGAAAAAAAGTGATCGACCGCGTTGCGCTGATCTTGGATATTTTTGCGCAGCGTGCCGTCAGCAGCGAAGGCAAACTCCAGGTAGAATTGGCGCAGTTAAAGTATTTGTATCCGCGCCTGAAGGGAAAGGGCGCTGCCCTTTCGCGCCTTGGCGGCGGGATCGGAACGCGCGGCCCCGGGGAAAGTCAGCTTGAGACGGACCGCCGCCATATCCGTGCGCGGATCGGTTCGCTGGAAGAGCGGCTGCGCACCACCGAGCGCCGCCGTGCCCTGCAGGTGACGCGCAGGATCAAGGACCGCGTGCGCACGATCGCGCTGGTCGGATACACCAATACGGGGAAATCCACCTTGCTGAATGCGCTGACCGGAGCGGATACGCTGACCAAAGACGCCTTATTTGCCACGCTCGACCCCACCGCCCGGCGCATGGAGATCGACGGGCTACCCTTTTTGCTGGTCGATACCGTAGGATTTTTGCAGGATCTGCCCCATCATCTTATCAAAGCATTCCGCTCCACACTGGAAAGCGCGCTTCGCTGCGATCTGGCGCTGTTTGTATGCGACGTCACGGACGACTACGAACGGCAGCTGCAGACTACGCGGACGACGTTGGAGGAGATGGGATTTTCTTCCCCCTATCTCGTTGTGCTGAACAAGTGCGACGGCCTTGATTCTGCCGCAGGCCTTCCGCACGACGCCGTCTGCATCAGCGCAAAAAATAAAACGGGGCTCGATGCGTTAAAACGCCGTATTTTAGAGGAATTGCGCGAAGAATACCGCCGCGTTACACTGTTTGTTCCCTATGCGCGCGCTGCGGAATACGCGTCGCTGCGGGCATGCCTGTCCGAGTGCTCCGTAACGTACGACGGCGACGGCGCGCACATCACCGCCGTGATCCCGGTAGAACACGCAGAAAAGTTTCAACCGTTTATACAGTAAAAAACGCCCGCTGCGGGCGTTTTATTTTTTTTGAGTCTTTTCGTATTCCTCCGGGTCGGTGTATACCCGGTCGATCTTTATCGCGGCATATTCACGGATATTCAGGCATTTTCCGCAGTTGTCGCAAATTTTTGTGGGGTCGAGATCGCAGACCTCGCATTCGAGACAGCCGTCGCACTCCTTCGCCTCATCCAACACGCACATCTTTTTTTCCATAACATTCTCCAACATTCTCCGCATCGTCGATGTCTCCAGTATACTCTGTTTGCAAAAAAAAATCAAGGAAAGAAGAAAAATTTTTGCAAAAAACGGAGAACATTTGTTTGCAAAATGCGCCGCATTATGGTATAATGGCAGTAAGAGACGGCGGAGGTGATAGCATGCTCGATAAAAGCAAACTCTATATGGTCCTTTCGTTTATCAACCGCTATGCGGACGAAAACGGCTTTCCGCCCACCGTACGCGATATTTGCGGCGAGTTGGGGATAAAATCTACGGCCACCGCCTACGATTACGTAAACCGCCTGAAGGAGATGGGCCTTTTACAAAAGGCCGATCGGAAAAAGCGCGCCGTCGTATTAAAGAATGCCGGGAATGTCCGCATTCCCCTCCTCGGTACGGTCACGGCCGGCCAGCCAATTCTTGCTACAGAAAACTGCGATGGCTATTATTCGCTTCCCTCTTCCGATTTTTCGGGCGACGATTTATTTATGCTTCGCGTCAAGGGCGACAGCATGATCGAGGCGGGCATTTTCGACGGCGATAAAATTATTGTGCGCAAGCAGGAGAGCGCGGACGACGGCGACATTGTTGTTGCCATGTTCGACGACGGGATCGAGGAAGGCGCCACTGTAAAGCGGTTCTATCGCAGGGGCGGCAAAATCGTGCTTCATCCCGAAAATTCGGAGATGAGCGACTTTGTGCTGGACGAAGCGGTGATTTTAGGAAAGGTGATCGGTCTGCTGCGGTGTATGTGATACTTATAAGACGGCATGCGGCGCGCTGCGCTTTTTTGCGTACGATCGCCATGCGGCCAGCAAGCCGATACGGCGTACATATGCAAAAAAGCCGGGGGTTTGTTTGTACTGCGATATCTTTTGGCGGGCACGGTTTCAGGCAGCGGTAATGCTACACCCTCTTCTCCGGTGCGTTATTGCCCGCTTTTTGCTGAAAACTCCCATAAACGCACAAAAAGCCGAACAAGGTATGCTTGTTCGGCTTTTTGTATGTAAAAAACAGCGTCGGTATATCACAGATTCTTTAAATAGAACACTTCTTCCCGGGTAAGTTTTCGGACGGCGCCGCGGTCGAGCCCCGTCAGCGTGAGATCGCCGATGCGGATACGCTTTAAAAATTTGACCTCCTTCCCTACCGCTGCAAACATTTTGCGGATCTCGCGGTTTTTGCCTTCGGTCAGAACGATATGCAGCTTTGTGTACTTTTTGTTGGTCTCCACCACATTGAGTTTACAGCGCTTTGTGACAACGCCCGGCTCGATCTCCACACCGGCGCGCAGACGATTTAATTGGATCTCCGAGATGGCGCCCTCCACCCGCACCAGATAGGTCTTGGCGATCTCGTTCTGCGGCGCGGTCAGGCGAAAGGCCAGTTCGCCGTCGTTGGTCAGCAGCAGCAGACCTTCTGTGTCGTAGTCAAGTCTGCCGACGGGGAACACACGCCCCGCGCCCGCAGAAAGCAACTGCATGATGGTTTTGCGGTCCTTATCGTCTTTTACGGTGCAGACGTACCCCTTGGGCTTATTCATCATATAGTATTCGTATTTTACTTTGTGCGAAAGGATCTTGCCGTCCAGCATAACGGTATCCGACGCCTTTACATCGTCGCCGGGTACCGCGGTTTTGCCGTTAATGGCGACGCGTCCCTCCGCAATGATCGCGTCGCACATACGGCGGGAGGCGATCCCCTGTTCCGCTAAAAATTTATTGATCCGCATATTGTTTGTCCCATAACCGTTGGAGTCGATTCCATCATATACAAATTCTGTGAAAAAAGCAAGTTATTTTCAAGCATGATCTGCAGTCGGCCTGCAATTTCTCCCGCCTGCGCGGGCTGCGGACGATCGAGCACCGGTATCACGCGTACTTTTTTTCGCTCGGCGGTCGTCAGCGGATAAAAAAAGTCGTAGAGCACGCGGCATCCGCAAATCGCCGCCTCGCGCGAGCAAAGCTGCGTCATACGGTAGGCGGAAAAGGCATTTTCCAGCAGTTCTGCCGTACGCGCGTACATGTCGGGGCTGTTTAAAACGACGGATACAAGGGTCATCCCCTCCCGCTGCGCCGCCGTGACAAGGCAGCGCCCCGCGGCCGTCGTAAATCCGGTTTTTATGCCGACGGCGCCGGGGAGTTCCCAAAGCATTTTATTTTTATTTTTCCAGGCCCGCGGCTCGTAGTATTTGGTGGAGACGATGCGGCGGAAAGTTTTGTTTTCCATGGCATACGCGGAGATAAGGGCAAGATCGCGCGCGGTGGTAAAATGGTCTGTGTTTTGCAAGCCGTGCGGATTGGCAAACCGACTGTCGGTCGCGCCGAGCAGGGCGGCCCGCGTCTCCATGACGCGGGCAAAGGCCTCTACGCTTCCGCTGTGATGGATAGCGAGCGCCGTTGCCGCGTCGTTCCCGGAGCGCAGCATCAGCCCGTACAGCAACTCTTCCACCGTGTATTCCTCCCCCGCCCGCAGGTAGACGGACGAGCCCTCTATCCCGACCGCTTCGTTTGGGATGGTCACGCGATCGTCGAGCGGACAATCTTCGATGAGGACGATCGCCGTTAGGATCTTGGTGGTGCTGGCCATGGGAAGGCGCGTCTGTTCGTTGCGCTTGTGGAGGATGCGGCGGGAGGATACCTCTACAACGCATTCCGCCCTTGAGGGGGTCGCCGCATGTGCCGTACGGCAACGCGGGACGCCGCCCGCAACGAAAAGTGCAAACAAGATCGCCGCTCCTGCGGCGATCGCGGCGCGCAGCCAACGGCTATGCATGGTCGTCGCGTCGGCTCAGACGTTCCAACAGCGCCCCGGCTTTTTCTACCAGGCCGTCGAGCGGATCATCCGTTACGCGTACCAGCCGGCACTGCTTCCCGTCGTCGATCAAAAACCCCGCCGGTTTTATATTGACCACCGTACCTGCGCCGCCGGAGAACGGCAGACATTCGCCGTCCTCTATTTTTTTGACTTCGCCGTACTCGCCGCCGCCCGAAAGATATCCCAGGGTGATTTTGGTAAACGGTACGATCTGCGCGCCGCTTGCGGTGACGACGGGCTTTCCTATCACAGTATTTACGTCAACAAGGCTTGTCAGGCGCTGCGCCGTCTTTTCCATGATGCCGTCGATTTTTTTCTTTTCATCCAATTTAAAAATACCTCCAACCCCTTTTTGATCAGGGCGACCGCAAGGACCGCCCCGTTGAATACGGCCGCCGTTCGGACGGAGATCCTAAGGCGGGATGTATGATAGAACAGCGCCTTATTTTTGAGCGATAAAAAGGCGCTGCGGGCACGCATGGCGGAAAAGAGCATTCCGGCGATCGCCGTAAACGCAGCTGCGACGGCGATCCCGGCGCCGGAATCGGCTCCTCCGCATTCGACGATGCAGTGCAGCTTCCAAAGCTGAAAACCCTTTGTGATCTCAAATTTTTTTCGCGCCGCACTTATCTGCGCAAAACGCAAAAAAACGGCCTTATGTTTTGCGACATGAAAGACTGCCCCGCCGCCGCGCAGTTCGACATAGCCGCCGAACAGTTTGACGCTGTGATACAGGCTGACGGCAAACCAAAGGCGGTTTTGCGAGGGATCGGCGTAAATGTCCGCGTACAAAAAGACGGGAAACAGAGCGATCAGTGCGGCAACAAAAAAGCAGACGACCATATCTCGTTCACGCGGGCAGACGGATTTTGCGCATAAAAAAACTGCCCGTATCAACAATATGGGCAGTTAAGCGCAAATTATAAGGTTCAGTCGATTTTTACAATATCGGCGTCGTCCAGGCCGCGTAAAAAATCGGGGATCTCATAGCCTCCGACGGCGCTTTCGTCGGCCTTTAAGTTCTCTTTCCGGGCGACGGGCGGTTTTGCGTCATCTGTGTCAGAGGATTGCGCGTTCTGCGCGCCATCCTCCGTCAGTTCTGCCCGCGCGTACAAATAGCTGTCGCGCGGCTCGTCTTCGCGGGAAATGGCGGCCATCAGCGCATCGTAATCGGGCAAGTCCTCCAAAGAGCGCAGTCGAAAACGCTTTAAAAATTCGTCCGTCGTGGCAAACAGCACCGGCCTTCCCACAGCGTCCTTGCGGCCGCAGGGATAGATGAGCTTTAAATCGAGCAGCGCGTTTACCGCATAGTCGCTGTTCAGCCCGCGCAGCAGTTCGATCTCCGTTCGCGTGATCGGCTGCTTATAGGCGATGATCGCGGCCGTCTCCAGGATCGTACGCGTCAGTTCCTTTTCGCGGATAGGATTCAAAACCGCCGCAACGGCATCTTTGTAGACGGGGTTGGAGGCGAGCTGCGCCTTTTTGTTGAATTCCAAAAGCTGTATGCCGCCCGCTTCGCCGTAGCGTTCCTTTAATTGGCGCAGCGATTTTTTAACTTCCCCTTCTGTAACGCCGAGCTTTTCGGCGATATCCGCAATGGCAACGCCCTTGCCGGAGGCGAACAGGATCGCCTCAATCGTATTCGTCAATTGCTCCAAGTTCCGCCTCCTTATCTCTGTCCGGGTTGAGGGTTATGGTGATCTCGCCGAACGCATGTTCTTGCCTGACGCGCAGGAACTGGTATTTCAGCAGTTCGAGGATCGCCTGAAAGGTGGTCACGATCTCCGGTTTTGTATAGTCGCGCGTAAACAGTTCTTCAAACTGTACTTCGCTGCGCGTTTCCAAACTCTCCAAAACAAATTGTATTTTTTGCTCTACGGTAAACGAGTCGCGGGGAATTTCGCGCACCTCCTCTACCTTTAATGATTCCTCGCGCTTTAAAAGCAGGGTGGAAAACGCGGAGATCAGCCCTTCCAGCGTCAGATGTTCCATGGTGAACACGGTGCGCGTTTCGCCGACGTCTTTATCGGGTTCCTTGAAGTAATACCCGATCGTCTCCATCTCCTTTAATTTTTTGGTCTCTTCTTTGATGAGCCGGAACTCTTCGAGGGCGCGGATAAGCTCCGCTTTGTCCTCTTCGATTTCGGCGTCCAGCGCGGGATCTTCGTCTAGATTGGGCACCAGCGCCTGCGCCTTGATCTTGATGATGGTGGCCGCAATGTTTAAGTAGTCGCTGATCTTATCGACGTCGAGGTATGGCAGTCCCTTCATATAATCTAAAAACTGCTCGGTCACCTGCGACACAAATACGTCTTTTATTTCGATCTCCTCGCGGTTGATCAAATATAAAAGCAGGTCGAGCGGGCCTTCGAAGTTGCTCAATACCGTGGTATAGTCGACGTTGGAATCGAATTTTTCGCGGATCGATTGTAATTTGTCCGGATCTACCATATCAACAGCTCCCAAAGCGATTGGACCGGCATCCCAAAGACGGTCCCCCAAACGGCAAGGATAGGAAATCCTACGTACTTGGTGGCGCCTTTCATGATCCAGCCGAGAATATCGAACAACTGCATGATGTCGACGCCGAAGCGCACAAACATGCGGCAGAGAAAGCTCTCCGCGATCAGTCCCAGCAGGATCCAATGACCGTTATCGCGCAAAAAACAGAAAAATTTGCCGCGCCGCCGCGTCAAAGCGTCGACGAGACGAAACCCGTCCAGCGGATGCAGGGGCAACAGGTTGAATACGCAAAAGCTTAAACTATAAGAATACAAAAGTTGCGTAAGACGATACAAAAAGTCTTTCAGGAACACAATGTCCGGCATGTAGTTGTGGATCACGAGCGCCAAAGGAAAAAACGCGAACGCCATGATATAGTTCATGACGATGCCCGCGGAGGCGGTAAGGCCAAGGCCGAGACGATATTTTTTAAAGTTGGAGGGATCGATCGGCACAGGTTTGGCCCAGCCGAACCCCACCAGCGTAAAACAGACAAGACCCAAAATATCGAAATGGCGCAGCGGATTGATCGAGAGACGGCCATACCATTTCGGTGTGGGATCGCCGCAGCGGAATGCTACGTAAGCGTGCGCAAATTCATGGAGCGTCAACACGACGACGACCGCACAAAAAGACGCAAGCAGTTGGATCAGATAACTAAACATTTCTACTATTATATAGGATTTCCCGAAAAATTGCAAGAAAATGTTCCCACAAATTTCTTTTGTGGGAAAACCGCTTCGTCCCATTCAGTGTTGGCAGCGAATCCCGTCGGAAGCTATCAACTTCACCGCCCGCGTCGCAACGGCGGCCGTGAACGCGGCGTCGTGTTCGACGAACAGCAGGCTTGCTCCGGACGAGAGGACCGCTTTTTCGATCTGTTCGCGCGAGGCGATGTCAAGATAGTTGAGCGGTTCGTCCCAAACGTAGAGATGGGCTCGTTCGCACAAGCTGCGTGCCAACGCCGCTTTCTTCTTCTGGCCCTCGCTCATCTCCCGCATATCTCGTGAAAAATCGCGTTGTGAAAAACCGAATTTTGCGAGAACGGCTTTAAAATATGCCTCATCGATGCCGTAACCCGCGGCGTAGTCTGCCAAGGTCCCCTCGTACAGGGCGATCTGGGGCACGTATGAGATTTTTAGACGAGGCGAGAGGTCGATCGTTCCGCAGGCGGATACCTCCCCTGCGAGGACTTTTAAAAAGGTGCTTTTACCCGTCCCGTTGCCGCCGGTTAGCGCAACGCGCTCGCCGGCGTTCATGGAAAAATCAAACTGCCGCAGAACGCAGGGTTCGCCGTATCTGACGGAGAGGCCGGAAACGCTGAAAAGCCGCTTCCGAAAAAAAGGTTCGGGGAACAGGCGCAGCGTTTCGATCTCTTCGTAGCCTTTGAGGAGCTCCGCGATGCCCTCTTCCGCGCGTACAGTCCTGTTGCGCGCGGCAATCGCCCGCTTCATGACTCGCGCCGCGTTTGCGCCAATAAAGCCGCGGTCGGGCCGAATTCCTGAATTCCGTGCGGAAAATTTCTCCCCCTCCGCCGTATTCGACCATTCCGCAATGCGCCGCGCCGCGACTTGCAGACGCGTCCGTTCCTTTTCGAGCTTCTCCTTTTTCACGCTGTCCGCGCGCTCCCGTTTCTCGCGCTCCTCTTTCCATATGGCGTAATTGCCGCGCGTGACGGTTGCCCCCGTCTTTTCAAAACAAAGAATATGATCGCAGCAGCCGTCCAATACGGTGCGGTCGTGCGACACGAGGAAGAACCCGCGCTTTGCGGCGAGATAGCGCGCAAGCGTCGCTCTGCCCGCGGCGTCCAGATGGTCGGTCGGCTCGTCGAGGAGCGGAAACCCCTCGGACGCGAACAGGACGGCGAGCTGCAATTTCGTGCGTTCGCCGCCCGACAGCGTCGCGATCGGGCGGAACAGGCTCCCTTCGGAAAGTCCCAGTAACCGCGCCTCCCGCAGGACCTTCCATTGCGAAGAATCGTCGAGATAAGTTGCTGAAAAGTCGTACCCGCACGCGGTTTCATCGGGAATCGGAAGCGGGAAACGAAGAAAGGAGCGTTCCGAGGAGATATTCCCCTCGCCCGCGATCTCACCTGTGAGGAGCTTGAAAAAGGTGCTTTTCCCCATGCCGTTCCTGCCGATGATCCCGAGTTTCCAATCGGTATCGAGATGAAGGGTCAGATCCACAAATACGGGCGCAAGCCCGCTCGGGTAGGTATATGTGATATGATCGAGTTGAATATAAGACACTGCATTGCCTCCGTAAAAAATTTCCGCGAGAAAATCCCGCGGAAACGCAGAGCCGCTCCGCCATCGATCTCTCGCAAGGCGCACAAATTCTGCCCGTCCGGATACGGTACGGGAGAAAACCGTGCAGATAACACTTGCCGAAAGATCAAAGGCGCAATGCAGTATCCCTCCTAAATAGAGTTTATTTCAGCCGTTCGGGGATCACGTCGTTGCGGACGAGGTCCTCGTAGGTCTGCGGCTTTACAATATATTCTGCGTGGCCCTCGTTTACCAGAACAACGGGCGGGATAAGGTTGCGGTTATAGTTGGAGGCCATGGAATAATTGTACGCCCCCGTGGAGAGCACGGCAAGCAGATCGCCCTCTTTTGCCTTCGGAAGGTGAAATTGCGTGCCGATCAAATCGCCGCTTTCGCAACATTTGCCGGCAATGGCCACAAGTTCGGTCGGCTGTTCGGCAGCGCGGTTGGCAAGGACCGCCGTATAGCGGCTTTGATAGAGCGCATAGCGCGGATTATCGAACATACCGCCGTCGATCGCAAGATATTTGCGAACGCTGGGGATCTCTTTGATCGCTCCGACGGTGTACAGGGTGATCCCCGCCTCGCCGACGACGGAACGGCCGGGTTCGAGATACACAAACGGCCGCCGCAGTCCGCGCAGGGAGCATTCTTCCTTGATGGCTGCCAGCAGAGCCGTTAGGTATGCGCGGTATCCCTCGACGCCGATCATCGCATCGTCGTCCGCGTACCAGATGCCGAACCCGCCTCCCATGTTCAGCGCGTCCGCCTCAAAACCAAGCGACTGCTTTACGGCGTCCACAAAGGCAAGATTTTTACGCACCGCCAAAACAAACGACTGCTTTTCAAAGATCTGAGAGCCGATGTGACAATGGAAGCCGTGCAGACGTAAATGCTTTTTTTGCAGCACATAGGCGGTAAACGCCTCCGCGCTGCCGTTGGCTACGGAAAAGCCAAACTTTGAATCGGGGGTGGCCGTCTGTACATAGGCGTGTGTATGCGCCTCCACACCGGGATTGATGCGGATCATGACATCCTGCACCATTCCGCGCTGCGCGGCCGTACGATCTACAAGGTCAGCCTCGGAATAGGCGTCGAGCACGATCATACCGACGCGGTGATCGAGCGCCTCCTCTATTTCATGCGGCAGTTTGTTGTTGCCGTGCATCACAATTTTGTCTGCGGGAAATGCAGCCCACATGGCCGTATACAATTCGCCGCCCGATACGACGTCGATCCCGATGCCTTCCTGCTTTGCGATCGCGCAGATCGCCGTGCAGCACAGCGCCTTCGAGGCATACAGGACCAAGCCGTGGCCGTCATATTCATCGTCGATCGTGTTACGGTAAACGCGCATCATATTGCGGATATGTTGTTCGTCCAATGCGTACAACGGCGTTTGAAATTGTTCTGCCAACTTACAGCAATCGGCGCCGCCGATCGTAAGGTGCCCCAAAGAATTTATTCGGAATGTCTTTCGTGCGTTCATCATGCCATGAGTATAGCATGAATCTTGTCTGCGGTCAAACGATTGACGGTTCAACTGCCGATATTTTTAATTATTTCACGCATATTACTATGCAAAATTCGATTATTTGCTATTCCAATGGCGCGCCCCCTCTCTGTACGCCTCTGCCCAGGTAAAGCGTTTGGCCGCGCCCTGCGTAAGAAGATCGGTGCGCGCGATCTCAATACCGTTGCAGTACATGACGGCATATCCCGCCCGGGTGCCCGTCTCTACGGGAGCGACAAGCGGTTCTATGCAATATTCCAGCGTAAATTCGTCCTGCGTTCCCCTGCGCCGGACAGCAGCAAGCGTATGCGCGGGCAGCAGCGGCAGCCTGGTCGTCTCGCTTCCGCGTACGATCGCCTGCCGTTCGGCCGGATGATCGTTTTTCAGCAGTACCACGCTCTCAAAACGGTCGAAGGCGTAGTCGAGCAATGCGGCGCTCTCCGCAAAGCGAGTTTTGGAGTCGCTTGCCCCGATAACGACGGATACGACATGCATATCCTGCCGTCCGGCGGATGCTGCCAGGCAAAATCCGGCTTCGTTGGTAAAGCCCGTCTTTCCCCCGTCACAGCCGCGATATGTGCGGATGAGCCGGTTGGTGTTCGTCATCTGCGTCGTCCTTCCGTCCGGGTGTAAAAAGTCTTCCAGCCATATCTTACAATATTCATGGTATTTTTCGTGACCGAGCAGTGCGCGCAGCATGATCGCCACGTCTTTTGCGCATGAATACTGCGTCTCCTTGGGTAGTCCCGTACAATTGGCAAACAGCGTATTTTCGGCGCCGAGCTGTTCGGCGCGCGCATTCATACGGTCAACAAACGCGCCTTCGCTGCCGTCGATGCGTTCTGCAATCGCTACGCATGCGTCGTTTGCCGAGCAGACGGCAATACTTTTTAACAGGTCGTCCGCGCGATAGGAAAGTCCCGCGCCTAAAAATACCTGCGAGCCCCCCATTCCCGCGGCACGTTCGGAGACGGTGATCGTGTCGTCATAGCCAAAAACGCCCTGTTCTTCCGCCTCGAATGCAAGCAGTAGCGTCATGATCTTGCACATGCTTGCGATCGGCAAGCGCTTTGTTTCATCCTTAGCATACAACTGCATGCCGCTTTCCCCGTCTGCAAGATAGGCCGCTTTGCAGGTGAGCGATATCTCTTGCGCAAGGGCCTCGGCTTCGCACATTCTTCCCGCCGTTCCGCAGACGGCCGCCGTTACCGCCGCCGCGCCGAGCGTCAGCGCGGCAGTGTATTTTAAGAGTTTTTTCATGCTTTCAGTATGTTCCGTTTTAAAAAAAATACGCCTAAAACAGACTGCCGATCGGCCGCACCAACAAAAACAACAGCACTGTTTCCGCCAGGCAAACCGCCGCCGCCCCTGCGGCAAGCAGACAAAAATCGGCGCATAGTTCGCGCAGATCGTGCCCGCAGACACGAAATCTTCCGGCGCGCTCGAAAGCGAGCGCCGCGGCAAGACATTCGAGGCATGCGTTCAGCAGTCCTGTCGGAAGCGTTAAAGCAAGGACGATCAGCACCCCCAAAATCCCGTACGACCCGACAAAGACGACGACGGTCCCGCCCAGGATACAGGCGCGAAAGGCAAGCGCCGCGGGCGTTACAAACAGCCCCGCTCGATGCACGCCCGAAAGCGTGATGAGCGCAAGGACGATCAGGCGTTCGGCCAGCCGCTCGAAACAGTAAGCCGCGATCTTGCGATCGGCATGCAGAAGTTCCGCAACGCGGCGACACAGCGCGGCGTTATGATCGTATACTTCCGGCATGCGGCAAAAAAGCATGCCGGCGATTGCAAACAGCAGCATGCCCGCCGCCAGCAGAATCAGCGAGATTTTTTTATAAACAGCGCGCGAAAGGGCATCCCTTACAAAAAAAAGAGGGTGCATATCCTATGATATGACCCTCTTTTTATGGAATATTCGTTCAGTTGTCAAGCATCTTTTCGATGCCGATCCCATAGCCGCGCGTGGGATCGTTTAAAAAGACGTGTGTGATCGCGCCGATGAGCTTTCCGTTCTGCACGATCGGACTGCCGCTCATGCCTTGTACGATGCCGCCCGTTTCACGGATCAGGCGCTCGTCCGTCACTTTTATTACAAAGTTTTTATTGTTGCGGTTGCCCGCATCCACCTTGGCGATGGCGATGTCGTATGCCTGTGGCTGTGTGCCGTCCACGGTAGAATAAATGACGGCCTTCCCGATGGTCGCACGGGAGAGCGGCGCCGTTTCGACCGTCTGCCAATCGGAAAAGTCGTATTCCCGTGAGAATTGTCCGTACAGGCCGGCGTCGCATACGCGGTCGGCGGTTGCGATCGGGCCGTCGTTCAAAAACAGGCCGCGCAGTTCGCCGGCGCGGCCGCGTTCGCCGCGATTGACGCCGACCACGCTGCACAGATACACCGAGGCGTCTGCGATCTGCATGGGTGCCTTTGCGTCGTCGCAGACTTCGTGGCCAAGCGAACCGAAGCGAAGCGTGTCGCATCGGATATAGGTGACGGTGCCGATCCCGGAGAGCGTATCGCGGATGAGCACGCCGATTTTATATCGCTCGGCGGTGCGGTCGTAGACGGGACGAACGGTCGCCTCCGCTCTCCCCTTGCCCCGCCGAACCAACACGCGGATTTCGCTGCCGCGGCTGCGCTCGAGCGCGGCGTTCAGATCCTGTACGCTCTGAACGGCGATCCCGTCGACGGCCAAGATCGTATCCCCCACCTGCAAACCCGCTTCAGAGGCGGGGCAGCCGCAGTTGCCGTTGGCGGCGATCTCCTTAAATCCGATGATCTCCGCACCCCCTGCCGACAGGGAAAACCCGGCTGCGATCCCGCCGAGGTAGTATTGTCCGCCGTCATCCGCTGCGTCACCGCTTGCCGTGCCCGTGCCGCACGCAAGCGCGCAGACGGCGACGAGCACGGCCATAAACATCCGTTGAATTTTGCGCATCCTCTCCTCCGTGTACGAAGGTTACTTTGCGCAATATGGCGAAGTTTTATGCGGCGCAAAAAATTTACGCAGCGGTTTTATGATATGGTGTAAAAAATAAGAGCAGTTTCAAGGATGCGGTGAAAAAAATTATGCAAGCGAGCGGCGGTGTTCCGCAGCCTTTTCCAGCAGTTCTGCCGCATGGCGCAGGGCGGCGTCGCTTTCCTCGCCGCCGATCAGCCGCGCGATCTCGCGCAGACGTGCCGCGCCCTCCAGCGTGTGCAGCACGGAATACGTGCGCCCTTCCGCCTCCTGTTTTTCGATATAAAACGCGCGGTCGGCAAACGAGGCGATCTGCGCCAAGTGCGATACGGCGATCACCTGGACGTTTTGTGCGATCGCACAAAACTTTTCGCCGACGACCCATGCCGTCTTGCCGCCGATCCCGGTGTCGATCTCGTCAAAAATATAGGTCCCGATCGCGTTGACGGAGGAAAGCTGTGCCTTTACCGCCAGCATAAAGCGGCTCATCTCGCCGCCGCTGATGATCTTTCCCAATTCCTTTAAGGGCTCGCCTTTGTTGGCGGAGAACAAAAAGACCACGCCGCCAAGCCCTTCGCTACCGGCGTCCTCGGCGTCCTCGCGCGAAAACTCGGAAAATTGCACGCAGAATTGCGCGGAGGGAATGTTCAGTGTCTGCAGTTCGGCCACAACGCGACGGCAGAAGCTTGCTGCGGCTTCGCGGCGCAGCGCGTCCATGCGGCGGCAGACGGCAAAGATGTCGTCGTTTACGAGCTTGGTTTCGGCTGCGATCTTTTCGCAGCGCGCCTCGCTGTCGGAGAGCGCCTCGTACTCCTCTTGCGCCCTTGCCAAAAACGCAAGGATCTCGCGTACGCTGCCGCCGTATTTCTTCTTCAGCGAACGCAATTCGTCCAGACGCGCCTCCGCGCGCTCCGCCTCGCCTGCGTCGATATCAAAGCTCTCCGCGATCTGCTCGGCCGTATCGGCGATATCCTCTATCTCGGCCGTCACCGCCTCCAAACGGTCGGCCAGGACGGCATATTGTTCGTCGAATTTTGCGACGGGATCGAGGCATCGTTTTGCGCCGTTGGCGCCGTCGGCACAGCCGCCGTCCGCCCGCAGGAACTCGCGCGCACCATTCAGTGCGTTTAAAATTTTTTCGGCATTGCGGCAACGCTCGCGGAACGCCAACAGTTCCTCCTCCTCCCCTTCGCGCAGCTCGGCCCGTTCGATCTCGCCGATCTGGTAGTGCAGGATGTCGGCGCGGCGATTGCGCTCTTCCGCATTGCCGCCCAATGAATCACGCTCCGCCCGCAGGGCGCGGCGGACGGAAAGCAATTCGCCCAGACGGCGTTTTTCCGCCGCGAGGGGCTCCCCGGCGATGTCGTCGATCAGCTTCAGCTGATTGCTCTCCTTCAGCAAAAAAAAGTGCTCGCTCTGACCGTGGACGTCCACCAACTGTGCGGTGAGGCGGCGCAGCATGGAGGATGTGACCGTACAGCCGTTCACTTTAAGCGAGCTCTTGCCGTCGGCGGTCAGCCGGCGCGATAGAAGAAGCGTTTCGTCCCGGTCGATGTCGTATTCCGACAGCAGCGCCCCCTCCCTCGGTCCGCAAGAAAATTCTGCCTGCACGACGCAGTGGTCGCAGCCGGAGCGGATCATGCGGCGATCGGCCTTGGCGCCCAATACAAAGTCGATCGCGTCCAATATGACCGACTTCCCCGCGCCCGTCTCGCCGGAGAGCACGTTCAGCCCCCGCGAAAATTCCAGTTCGGCGCACTCGATGAGCGCCACGTTGCGAATGGTAAGTTTTTGCAGCATGTTATCCTCGCACAATGGCCGTAAGGCGGTCTGCCACCAGCTTGCCCCCCTCCGACGTATCGCAGATGAGCAGAACGGTGTCGTCGCCGGCGATCGTGCCGACGACTTCGCGGTAACCGAGTCCGTCGATGACGACGCCCGCGTTGGCGCCGCTGCCCGTAAGCGTTTTTACCACGACAAGATTGTTGACGCAACGAATGTGCTCCACACAGGCGCGGAACAGAGTGCGCGCCTTTTCGGTCTCGCCCGAAACGGCCTCCTGCGCGGCCGCATAGCGAAAGCGCTTGCGCTCCCCCTTTACCTTAAACAGGTGCAGCTCCTTTACGTCGCGTGAGATCGTCGCCTGTGTGACGGTAAAACCGCAGTCTGCAAGCGCGGCGCAGAGCTCTTCCTGCGTTTCGATCTCCGTCCGTGCGATCAGTTCCAGAATTTTAGCCTGTCTTACGTTTCTCAACATGTTGCAGCCTCGTTCAATTGATTTTTTCCGTCAGTCTGCGGAAATATTCGCCCGGACCGCGCGTCAGGAACACGGCGCAGCGCTCGGCCTTGCGCACGGTGAGCAGATCGCCCTCGCCCGCTTTTCCCATAAAAACGCCGTCCCGGTACAGGACGAGCGAACCGCGCGGCAGCGAAAAGGCCAGCTCGCTGCGGTTGGGGTAGGCGATCGGCCGGCTGCGCATGGAAAAGGCACACACGGGCGTAAGCTGAAAGGTCTCGCAGTCCGGCGTCATGATGCTCCCCCCCGCCGAGAGCGAATATGCCGTGGAGCCGGTGGGCGTTGTGACGATCAGACCGTCCGCAACAAATTCTCCCGCGCTGCTTCCGTCGATGGTGACGGAAATTTTTACCACGTGGTTGTCGCTTTCGGGCGAAACGGCGCGCAGCAGCGCCAATTCGTTCAGGCAGTACGCCTTGTTGCCGTTTAACTGCACTTCGAGCATGGCGCGCTGTATGCGGGGACAATGTTCGTCCAATGCCAACGCAAGCGCCGCGTCCCGCTCGTCCCGCTCAAATTCCGTCAAAAATCCGAGCGTTCCGAAATTGACACCGAACAAGGGGGTATCCGTTTCGGACGCGCGCTTAGCGGCGCGCAGCATCGTTCCGTCCCCGCCGAACACGACGAGACGATCGACGCGGGAGACCTCGTCGACGCACGAAAAAATTTGCGCTTCGTGACCGCGCGCGGCGATTTTTTGGGCGAACTGCTCGGCGGCCGCGCGCTCGGCCTGCTTCGGATTGTAATAAATGCCGATCTTCATAAGAGTATTATACGATAAAACGGGGCGCGTCGCAAGGGTTTTGCGGCAGTTTTCCGCAAAAGCGCCCCGCAGGTTGCGCAGATCCATGCAAGCCGCTCAAACGGCGCGGTGAAGAGAAAAAAGACGTGGCGCCGTGCGGCAAGTCGGGCAAGACTGCTCACCACAACAGGGCCGCGCGCCGCAAAAACTCCTCCTGCGGGATCGGAACGGTGCCTTTTTTTAAAAAGAGCACGTATTCCACATTTTTTTTGGGACGAATGGGCGCGTTAACGATATCGACGGGCGCCATGTCGTGTGCAACACAAGCTTCGTAAAAAGCGGAAAGCAGGCCGCGGTGATACCTTACGGGCAATATCCCGTTTTTGCCGAGCCCCGCGCCGCCGCACTCAAACTGCGGTTTGAACAGCACAAATGCCCTGCCTTCTTGTTCAAGCAAACCCGCAATGACGGGAAGTACCAGACGCAACGAAATAAAACTCAGATCGGAGACTACGCCGTCGAGCTGCTCGGGAAAATTTTCGCGGGTAAGATAGCGCGCATTGACGCCGTCCATGGGAATAATCGCACGGTTGGCACGCAGCGTTTCGGCCAGCTGATTGCAGCCGACGTCCACGGCATAGACGCGCGCCGCCCCGTTTTGCAGCAGAACGTCGCAGAAGCCGCCCGTGCTTGCACCGAGATCGGCAAATACCTCGCCCGCAACAGACTGGCGAAAGTGCATAAGCCCGCGCGCCAACTTGTCACCCCCGCGCGAAACGTAACCGTCGCGCTGCACAAAAGTGATCGCGTCGGCTGCGGATACATCGTCGGAGGGAGACAGCGGACGGCCGTTTCGCAGTACAAGCCCCTGCTGCAGCGCATATTTAGCCTTGGTGCGGGAGCCGAACCGCTCCGCAAAAAAATTATCTGCCCGCATGACAACTTTTAACGCAATTTAAAATATTGGCGGCATTCAGCCCGTATTCGTCGGCAAGTTCCGTTACCGTGGCATGCGGCAAAAAGGCCTCACGGTAGCCGAACGAGTAGACGCATTTTCCGGAATTTCGGTAAAAACCTGCGATCGCATCGCCCAGGCCGCCTTTTACCGCGTTATCTTCCAGCGTGATCACATATTGCTCGGAACGGCTGCGCAAAAATTCTTCGTCGAGCGGCTTTAAAAAACGCGCGTTGACCAGGGTCAGACCGATCCCCTCGTCGGCCGCCGTAAGGCGGACGCGCTGCGCCAGGCGAATGCAGCGTTCCCCCGCCGCAAGGATTATTATGTTTGAAGTATTACAGTGCAAAACTTCAAATTTCCCAATTTCAACCGCTGTACACACTCCTTCTTCCCCTTCGCGCGGGTAACGGATGGCGATCGGGCCGTTGTACCGTGCGGCGACGCGCAGCATGGCGCGGAATTCCGCAATATTTTTCGGGATAGCGACGACGAGCCCGGGGATAAACGAGAGATAGGAAAGGTCAAATATCCCTTGATGCGTTTCGCCGTCCGCACCCGTTGCACCGGCGCGATCCACGCAGAGCGTGACGGACAGACGCTGTCCGCAGATATCGTGGATCACTTCGTCAAATGCCCGTTGTAAAAAGGTGGAATAAATGGCAAAATATGGCTTCATGCCGCCGGCCGCCAACGCGGCCGAAAGGACCGCGGCGTGTTCTTCGCAGATGCCCACATCAAAGGCGCGCTGCGGAAATTCTCGGAAGAACGGGCGCAATCCCAATGCGTCGGTCATGGCGGCAGTGACGGCCACGACCTTGTCGTTTTCCCGCGCGAGCGCACAGAGTTCCTCGCCCAGCGCCGTCGCATATTCCGCTTTGGGCGTCTGCGGCGAAATACCGTGCGTCAGATCGGGCGCGCACTCCGAAAACGCGTAGCCCTGACCTTTTTTTGTAACGACATGCAGCAGCACGCTGCCTTGTTTCAGCCGCCGTTTGGCCTCGTTTACGGCGGGCAGCAAGTCGTTTAAGTCGTTGCCGTTATATATGCCCATGTATTGCAGACCGAAGCGCTCGAACAGTGCAACATCGCTTGCAGAGCGGGAGCCTTTCAGTTCATCCAGAATATCGTGCATCCCGCCGGTCGTGGGTGAAATGGACATGCCGTTGTCGTTAAGTACGATGAGGATGCGTGCATCGAGTGTGCGAAGGCTGTTGAGCGCCTCGTATACAAGGCCGTTCTGAAAGGCGCCGTCGCCGACGAGGGCCACGACATGAAAGATCTGCCGTGACAGATCGCGCGCTTTGGCCAGACCGAGCGCGGCCGAAACGGCCGTTCCGGCATGCCCTGTTTCGTAACAATCGTATATGCTTTCGCCGCGTTTGGGAAAGCCGGAGATGCCGCCCTTCTGCCGCAGCGTGCCAAAACGCTCTGCGCGGTCGGTGAGCAGCTTGTGCGGATAGCATTGGTGCCCCACGTCGAAGATGAGCTTATCGACGGAAAAATCAAAGACGCGGTGCAGCGCAACGGTGAGTTCCACGACTCCCAAATTGGAAGCCAGGTGCCCGCCGCAGACCGAAACCGTTTGCAAAATTTCCCTTCGGAGCTGTTCGCAGACGGCATTTAATTGTGAAAGGGAAGCATTTTTAAGCTCCCCGTTCAAAAAATTTTTCATCATTGTATCGTATGCAACTATGCGATCCTGTTGCGTACCATTTGCACGAAGTCGGCAAAAAATTGTGATTTCGCATACGCCGCGTCCGCCAGGGCAAGACATTCGCGCGTCTTTTGATCGGCGGCCGCGCAGGCACCCTGAAGGCCGAGTACCTTTACGCAGGTCAGCTTGTCCTCTTCGCGGTCCTTCCCCGGCGTCTTTCCGAGCGTGGCGCGGTCGGACGTCTCGTCCAAGATATCGTCCGTCATTTGGAACAGATCGCCCAGGGCGAGCCCGAACGCCTCCGCCGCCGCGCTATCCCGTTGTGCGATCTCCGCCGCCATTACGAGCGGCGCGGCGATCAGCCGCCCCGTCTTGTTGCGGTAAATAAACGAGAGAGCATCCGGATCGGGCGCGTTCCCCGCCCAATTCAGATCGGCCGACTGCCCCGCGATCATCCCCTCCGCCCCTGCCGCAAACGACAGCGCAGCGGCCGCCCGCCGATACCGTTCTCCGCCGGCGGAGACTTCGATCAGGAGATCGAAGGCGTAAGAGAGCAGCGCGTCGCCCGCCAGAATGGCGTTCCCTTCGCCGAATGCCTTGTGGCTGGAGGGCTTCCCGCGGCGGAAATCGTCGTTATCCATGGCGGGCAGGTCATCGTGGATCAGCGAATAGGTGTGAATGCATTCCAATGCGAATGCAGGGCACAGCTCGCGCCGCCAATCGCATGCGTAGGCGTGAAGCGCGGCCAAAAACAGCACGGGGCGCACGCGTTTCCCGCCGGAGAGCAGCGAATAGCGCATGCTCTCCGCCAAAACCGCCGGACATGAGCGCATATCGGCGCAGCGCGCCTGCAGATATGCCTCGAATGCCGCGCGGTATTCCTCGTATCGGTCGAAAAAGCCGCTCATGGTTCGTTTGCGCGCCTTGCGCAGGCCACCGTATTTTTCAGCAGCATGGCGATCGTCATGGGCCCGACGCCGCCGGGAACGGGCGTAATGTAAGACGTCTTCTCTTTTACGGCCTCGAAATCGACATCGCCCACCAGCTTTCCGTCAATGCGGTTGATACCGACGTCTACAACGACCGCTCCTTCCTTTACCATATCCGCCGAAATAAACTTAGGTTTGCCGACGGCGGCGACGATCACGTCGGCGCGCGCGCATTCCTCTGCCACGTTTCGGGTGCGGGAATGGCACACCGTAACGGTCGCGTCGGCGTTGAGCAGCAGAAGCGCCATGGGTCTGCCCACAATATTGCTGCGACCCACGACGACTGCGCGCTTACCGCTCAATGCGATATGATACCGTTTGAGAAGCTCCATTACGCCGTACGGCGTGCAGGCCACGGTTCCCGCCTCGTTCAGGGCAAGCCGTCCGATATTTTCGGCCGAGAATCCGTCCACGTCCTTTTGTGCGGGAATGCGCCGCAGGATCTCGTCGGCATCAAGGTGCTTTGGGAGCGGGAGCTGGATCAAAATGCCGTGCACGGCGTCGTCTGCCGCCAGGGCATCGACCAATTCCAGGAGTTGGCGCTGCGTGACGTCGGCGGGCAGATAATGGGCGAATGAACGTATTCCCACCTCTTCGCAGGCGCGGATCTTGTTGCGCACATACACCTGCGACGCGGGGTCTTCCCCCGCCAGGACGACGGCAAGGCCTATTTTTTTGCCGAACGTCGCTTCAAAGATCGCCGCTTCCTCTTTTACTTCGGCACGGACCTGCGCCGAAATCATTTTTCCGTCGATCAGTGTCATGAGTTGATGATCCCTCCGAGAACTCCGTTTACAAAGTCCGTTGATTTTTCTGTAGAATATTTGCGCGCCAAAGCCGTCGCTTCCGAAACGGATACGACGGGCGGGATATCGTCGAAAAACCGGATCTCCGCCATGGCCAACAGCAAAACGGCCTTGTCGGCGGGATAGATGCGGTATTCGGCAAAGCGCGTGACGCGGGCGCCCAACTCCGAAAGGAGCTCCTCTTTATGCGTGCGCACCGCGGCGACCAGTTTTTCCGCAAACGCGGCCTCTTCTTCGTTAAGTTTTTCCTGACGGTATACATGGGCGCGAAACGCCCGGTCCCCTTCGCCGCCGAACTGGTCGGCAAAAAGAATTTTAAAAGCCGCCTCTCTTGCATCGCTTCTCATGGTATTTCCTCATGCGACCGTTCCCCCCCGAGACCGGGAGGGAACGGCGTTTTTGCACGGTTCAGTTGCCGGCAGAGGGTTGCGCCGCGCTGTCGGCGGCGGCAGGTTCCGGCTGCGGCTCTTGTTTGGGCGTCGGAAAAACGACGCTGGTGATGTGCACGTCGATCTTGGCGATCTTGTATTTCGTCATCGATTCGACCATCTGTTTGATGGTCTGCTGGATACGGAATGCCAGCACCGGCACTTTATAACCGTAGTGTGCGATGACGGAGATATCTACAAAGACGCCCTCTTTTTCGAAGCAAACTTTTATCCCCTTGTTCTTTGAAGGGACGAGTTCGATCCCCTCCGTTTCCTGAAGGCTCAGCGCAACGATCCCGCTCACGATATCGGAATTGTAGGTGACCCGGCCCTTTTGTCCGTTGGGATTATACTTGATGCTTGCCATAATGTTCTCCTCTCTTGCGAACATTATAACACATAATTTTGGAATTTACTACTGTTTTTTCTCAACTTTCTGCGTAAACGGGCATAATTATCACATTCCCGTTGCGAATATCGTATTCCGTTTCGAGTACGGAAAAGATTTTCGTCATTAAAGTATCGGTAAGTTCGGTGGAATCGACAAAAACATTGATGTTTTCGTTGTTGCCGATGGCGACCACGGCATCCGAAAAGCCCATCGATTTTAAAATGGTCTCCATTACAAGTTCGTCCTCCATCAACTCTACCAGCTCCTGTTTACGGGCGACTGCCTGGCGGTACTCTTCGCTGCCTTCGTCGTAAGCCGAGATGACGCTGTCAAGCTGAATAAATTCTTCGCTGCGCGTGGAATTGCGGTCGGCGCGGTAGGTCGAAAAATAGTCCGCTTCGACTTCGGCGCCGACGTCGGTCGCTCCCGTTCCCGCAAGCACGAAATTAAAAACGGCCGTAACGGCAAGCAACAGGACGAGAGTGGACATCAGTGCGATCTTTTTTGTGTTCGACATGGTTTTATCTCCTTAAATAATTATCGGTCGGAAGTTATGCCCGGCATCTGAACGAGCGTGACTGCTGCCATGGTTTTATCTTCTTTCAGCATTATCGGGCGGAAGGATAAACGAGCACGCAGTTTTCGGCAAGGTTCAAAACATTAGCGGCGACTTGCGTCAGCTGCAGGCGCGTTAAAATGGCATCGTCACCGTCGAACACGACGACCGCTCCGATCGGTGTCCCCTCCTCTTCCGAGATCATGACACGTACCGTTCCGGCCCCCGAAATTTCGGAGAGAAGCAGCGAGAGCCGCTCCTCGCGCTCGGTCTGCGTATACTTGCCCGAGGTTTTTTCCCCGCGGCCGAATACGCTCCAGGCGATCAGGATAAGCGCAAGCGCCGCGACCAGGATACATACGATCCGCACCGTTTTATTGGAAAAAAAGGTCTTGAGTTTTTCCTTCATGCGACCTCCGCGTCGCACCGATAGTATGTCGTTAATGCCTCTTCGATGCGACTTATCATATATATATGCTCGTCCGCGCCGATTATTCCGAAATCGAGAATATTTACGTGGATCATTTTGTACGAGAACGCGCTGTCGGCGTTCCGCTGCACCTCCACTTCCGCCGTGACGCCGTATTCATCGGAAAGCGCCGCCGCAATGATCCGTTCGTCCGCTTCGGCAAGCAGATCGGCGCAGCGCTCCAAGTAGGCGATATCGGTCTGCGGCTGTTTTGTATCGTCCTCTGCCGTCGGATCCTCCCTAACAAAAAACGTTCCGATCGGCGCGACCATTACAACGAACGTAACAAGACGCATCATCCCTTTTATAAACGCTCCCGTTTTTCCGCCGGGCGCAACGACGGAAACGACGGCGGAGAGCAGCACGACGCCGGCAATGCTTAAAATATAGGCGTGCATCAAAAGATGACCCCCGTTGTACAGACCAGCAGCACAACAGTCAAAAAATACAGAAAGGCGATGCACAGCAGTCCCGCCAGGAAAAAGGAACTGTCCTTTGCCACGCACGATAAAAAGGCGGAAATTTTTCCGCCGGCAGGCTCGGTCAACGCCGCACACAGGCGCAAAAACAATTGAAAACAGACAAACAGGGCGACCGGCCGCAGCAGTGTCGCAAACAGCAGGAATACGGAATACGATCCCAGCGCGTTTTTGATGAGTGCGCTTCCGGCCAGCACCAGGTCGAGCCCGCCCGACAAAAACCCACCGACCATGGGAACGGAACCCGAGACGAGATACTTGGCCGCGCGCAGCGATATGCCGTCATATTGCGCGGCGGCGATCCCCTGTACCGTGAGAAATATGGTAAAAAGTCCCAAAGTCAGACCGATCAACCACTTGCAGGCGCTCTTAAAAAATTCGCCCAGGCGCGCGGCGCGCGTCTCCGCCGTAAGATTTCCTACAAAGGAGAGTACGATCACAACGACGCCGACAGGGAGAACGACGGCGGAAAACAGCTCACAGACGGCGCCGCTCATAAAGACGACCGCAGGGCGAAAGATGCCGGCAGAGACCGCACCTCCGCTCCCCGACATCAGCGTAAGCAAAACAGGATGGACAAGCTGCATTTGCCGCTGCATCTGCTCAAAACCCTCAAACCCCGCCCGCAGGACGCCTAAAAGGCATGCCAGCACCACGCCGCCCACCGCAATGTAGGCAACGAAATTTATTATGTCTGACATAGTACTGCGTAAAAAATCATTTTTTGCCGCATTCAACACACCACATAGCAGGGAAGCGGCCAGGATCATTACAAAGGCCGGCAAAAGGATCTTTGCGTCGTTTAACAACAGCTCTAGAACCGATCGCAACATCGCATTGTAATCGAGCGTGAGATCGCCGTCGATCAGGCCGGCCAAAATCTCTTTTAGGTCGGTCCCTTCAAATCCGGAGAGCGTCTGTAAATATGTCTGCAGCTCGTCGGTGTCGAGCGCGTCGAGCAGCTCCCGGATATTTTGCGCCAGCTCCTCCCGCGCGGCCGTCTCCGATTGCGTGTAGGCGAAGGCGGGCGTCGTTTGTCCGAAGACGAAAAAAAGGACACAGATCACGACGGCCAAAACGATCCAAACCAGGCGCCGGGACGTCTTCCTCTCCCTCATCGGATGAGCTCCAGCAGGTTGACGATCAGCGTGAGCACGCTCTCAATGATCGGGATCGCCAGCAGCAATATGATGATTTTTCCGCAAAAGACAAGCTTGTCCGCCATAGAGTTCTGTCCGAAATCGTTTAAGATCCCCGCGCTGAATTCGACCAGGTATCCTATCCCGATCATTTTTAACAATATTTTGACGAACGAGGCCTCCAGCCCCGTAGTCTCGGCAATTTTTTCAAAGATGGCGATCCCGCCGCGAAAGAGATCGAACGTAAGCAGCAGCAGGACGATCCCGCCGGCGATCGTAACGACGAGGGCAAGTTCGGGCTTGGCCGATTTTAAAACGAGCGCCGCGATCGCCGTAACGAACGCGATCCCGATAAGCTGCACGACCTCCATCATGTCACTCCGAAAATTTCGCGTATGGCGCCGAACAGATCGCCGATCATCGTTACCGCCACCCCCAAGGCGATCACCAACCCTACGATCGATACGACGGTAGAAATATCGTCCCGATCGGACTTTTTTAGCAATTGGCATACAATGGTGACGATGATGCCGATCGCGGCCAACTTAAAGAGGATCGAAATATCCATTACACAATCAAAATAACGATCGCAAAGCCTGCAAGCAGGCCGAGTTTACAATACAGTTCGCCGCGCGCCTTTGCCTCGCGCGTACAGACGGCACTCTTTTCTTCAAGCACCACGCGCCGTGCGCCGAAATAGCCGCTCTGTGCATGCGCATCCCCTCTCCCAAGCATCGCAAAGTAATCTTTGCAGGCGGCACGCTCCTCGCTTGTCAGATAGCGAAATGTGCAGTCCGCCGTACGATCTGAAAGAAAGCGCTGTAAATACTTGTTAAAGTCGCCCGCGTATACATATGCCGCGACAAATTGCCGCAGCGGGCGCCTTGCATACCCCAATTCGTTCAAGTAGCGTTCGTTAAAGGCGTGCAGCTGTTCAAAAAATTTTTTACGTGCACGGAAGCGTCCGGCTGCCAGATACCCCATCGCTGCACAAAAGCATACGATGGCGGCGCAGACCATCCCCTTAATCAACAACATTTCCGTCCGCCTCCATGATAGCGCCGATCTTTCCCAGTCCGTCCAGCCGTATATAACGTGAAAACAACTTTTGCGGGACGTCTTCCACACGGATAAGATGAGCGGAGGCCAGCACGCAGATGCCGCTTTCGATCGCCCTGCGCACGGCCGCGTAATCTTCGGGGAGTAGTTCGTCCGTTACGACCACGTCCGGACGCATGGCGCGGATCCCCGCCGTAAATGCCGTAAGCTTATCGGAAAAACGTATTATATCCGCCGTATCGCCCAATCGATCGGCCGAAAGTTCGCCGCGTTCGTCGCAGACCAGTACGTTCAGCCGTCTGTGCAGACAGATCAGACGCGAAAGATCGCGCAATAACGTCGTTTTCCCCTCGCCGGGCGGCGCCATCAACAGCAGTGAGCGCATGCCGTCGCGCAGGCATCGTGTATAAATTTCCTCCGCGCAGCCCTGCACGGCATGCGGCACGCGGATACACAGCGACGTGTATGAACGAATGGTCAGCGTGCCCTCGCGATCGCATACATATGTCCCCGCAAGACCGATGCGTTCACCGTGCGCCGCGGTGACGTATCCCCTTTTTATTTGCTCCGACGCCGCATATACCGAGTATTCGCTTGCCGCAAAGACGATGTCGGAGAGCTCCTCCGCCGTAGGATACAACGCGTCGTCCGCAGAGGCAGTTTCTCCATGGACGCCTAAATACACCTCCCTTCCGCCGATATTGGCGCGCAGCGGCTTGTCCGCGCGGACGCGCAATTCATACAACCGATGCAGATTGACGTGTTCCACGGCACGCATCAGCCGCGACGGAAGAAAGTCCAACATACTATATTGTATGGCTGCTCTACACAAAAAATGTCACAATGCTTCGCGCGATCGATGTTCGACGCGCATGCGGCCGCCGGCCCGGTATGACCGGAGCTTCTCTGCAAAACGAAGCGCCGCAGTTGGCTGCGGGTGCATGCGAAAAAGGGCCGCCGCGCATATTGCGCGGCGGCCCTTTCGGACGTTTGAAATGTGGATCGTTTACTCGATCACGAACACCGAAACGCTGTTGTTTTTCAGCGTTGCGACCAACTCGTTATCCTGAATGGTGATATCGCTTTCCGTCGGTTCGATGTTGTGTACCTTTCCCGACCGCACGCCGATCTCGTTGATCACAGTCACGTCTTCGTGCCAAAGTGTGGTGACGTGCGCTTTGCTCTTCCCTTCAAAGCCGACCAACTGCGCTTTCATTTTTTCGTCCTTCCCGGAGACGTTTACGACCTTTAAGTAAATTTTTCCGTCTTCGCCCACCGTGGTCGACTGGAAGACGCGCTCGTTTACTTTCCAAATATTTTTGGAGAGTACTTCGTGCCAAGCGCCGTCTTTAAAAATGAAGGCACGGAACTGTTTGCGCGTATAGAACAGCTTTAATACGTTGCCTTCCGGGCTGTAACCAAGGAATTTATCCTTGCCCATCATTTCGCATACGGTGCGCATAAAATCGACGCGCTTATCGAAGGAGACATCGTACCCCTTGTGATTTTTCCCGTATTGGCAGCAGATGGAGAACCCTGCGCTGTCCATGGTACCCGCATCGCGGATATCGGCTACGCCAACGCCGGCAATAAAGCTTTGTTCGCCGGAGAGCCTGCGGAAGGAAATTTCCACCTCGCAGTTGCCGAATTTTTTATCGTCGTAATAAAAGCCGTTGAATGCGTCGCTCTCCTCCACAATGAGTTCGCCGTTTTCGATGTGCCCGCCGCGGCAGTTGGGATATACCTTCCAGCCGCCCATGCCGTCCTGGAAGGAGTGATGGTACAGCTCTTTGCCCGTTTTAATATCCTTAACCGTAATGCTTGCCACGGCGCTTGCCGTGCGATGGCCGCCGAACAGCAGCCCGCCCGCGTTGTCGTCGTCTACCTTGCCGACGTCCGTCAGCGTATATTTTCCGGTGTTGGCGGCAAACATCTGCTGTACGTAATAATTCGGCGTAAGCATGACGTCGCGTGCGTTGAACCAGATCATATCGGGCGTCCAGCGGTAGTTATACGTAGAGGCGAACAGCGGCGCGTAGCAGGTCATTTTTACCACGTCGGAATTGCGCTCGCAGCCCGTAAGGAAGGCCGCTTCGCTCAAGGCGGACCGCAGGTTGTTGTCGCCGTTCAGACGGCCGCGGCCGTCGGACATGGTGTGCATGGCATACTCGCCCATAAACACCTTGGCGCCGTTGCGGTCGTAGCTGTCGTAGCGCTTGGTGTTGTCGATAAACCACTGGTACGAATTGTATACGTGCTCGTCCACGATCATATCGCGGTATCTGTCGTTGATGAGCTTCCAGTTATCGTTGGAATCCTGCGGGCGGATATCCACGCCGGCGGAGGTGACGACGGTAATGTCGAACAGCTTTAAAAGGTCGGTCATGCGGCCGTTGTACATATATTGGCGCACGCCCAGCAGGCAGGAGGCGAAGTTATCGAAATATTCGTAGCCCCAGTTTTCGTTGCCGATGCCGATATATTTTAAATCGAAAGGTGCCGGATGCCCCATATCGGCGCGGATCTTGGCCCAATACGATTCGTTTTTGTCTTTGGAGCCGACGTCGCCCTTGGCAAAAAAGATGAGATCGGCGACGTTATCGATCACTTCCGTCTTGAACTGACTCGTGCCGGGAACGATACGCTGATAGCCCGTCTTTCGCTGCTCGCCCATACGGATCTGGCACAGAACGCCGCAGTGCAGCACGGGGAGCGGCGCGGCGCCCAGATCTTCGCACAGGCAGAAATACTCGTAAAAGCCGATGCCGTACGACTGCATGTACCGCCATACGTTGGGGATCTGTTTGCGCTGTTCAAGCGGGCCGATCGTATTGCGCCACTTGTACTGATACAGGAAGGAGACGTCGCCCTCTACCACGCAGCCGCCGGGAAAGCGGATAAAGGAAGGATGGCAATCTTTTAACACCTGTACAAGGCGGGGCGAAAGTTTGCCGTTGCGGTATACGTTGGGATCACCCCACGTGGTTGCGGGAAGCAGCGAAACATAGTCGATCCCGATCTTGCCGTTGCCCTCCAAAATGATGCAAAGGCGCCCCATCGTATCTTTTTCGGCTACGACAGAGGTCGACACCTTGATCCAGTCGCCCTCCGTTCCCTCGGGAATACGGATCTCGCCGATCGTCGTATGACGGCCGTGGGCGCCACGGATATACACCTTGGCCACGCCGCTGAAGCCAAGGCGCTTGACCCACATGGAAAAATGATACGTCTCTTTATTATATACGGGCATGCCGTACATATCGTACCCGCCGTTCGTATAGTAGCCGGGGTTTTCCAGGTGATAGATCCCGCCGACGTTCAACAGCATATAGGTGGGATTGTTTGGATTCATCCCCCCCACACGGCTGAGACGGCGCGGGCCGGCGCCGTATACGTCCCAATAAAATCCGTTGGCTTCGCGCGCCTCCACGTAACTTTCCGCGTTGTAGTCGTCGTACGTAAAGTAGCCGAACTCAAACGAATTGTTGATGACCATTTCCGCATTCAGACCGCCGTCCGCCGCCTGATTGATGTCTTCGAAAAAGAGACCGTACAATTCCTTGGAAACTTCTACGCCCTTCTTCTTTGCGTCTAACGTGTAATGGACCATAGTTCTCCTTGCCGGTTGGTACCGCTTTCTGCGGTACGGGTCGGCGCCCGTTTGATTACCAATATTATAACAAAGTTTTTTTGTTTGTCAACGCTATTGCGATACATTTATCTCAATTTAAAATATTTTATTTTTATAAGAAATATTGAAAGTTGTGAACACCCCGCGTTCAAACGGAAACATCTTGGTACGCCGTCCGACCGGCGCCCTGTACCAGGATAAAAAAAGTATGGAAAACCGCCGTTCCGGGCCGAAATATCTTGACACGGTACGACCGATCTTGTATAATAAAAAAAACTGAAGAGATCCGCAAGCGCTACCGAGTGCTTGCAAGTGCAAACGCGCTTTCCCCATATCGTCAGGTCTTGGAAGATATGGGCAAGGCGCTCTTTTTATAGCCGCTATGAAAAAGTTTTTAAAGAGTATGACGATCGCCGAATGGCTGATATGGAGCATCGGCATCGCCTCCGTTACCGTTTGTTTTTTTGTATTCAAAAATACACGATACCTGTATCTGATCGGCGCGCTGATCGGCGTGACCGCGCTTATTTTTGTTTCGAAGGGCCATCCCGCAGGGCAGCTGCTGACGATCGTATTCAGCATATTTTACGGGATCGCCGCCTATTCTTTCAACTACTACGGAGAGATGATTACCTACCTCGGAATGAGCGCGCCGATCGCCCTGTGGGCGCTGATATCTTGGCTGAAAAACCCCTATCACGGCAATCGAAGCGAAGTAAAGGTAAATTCCCTTTCCAAACGGGAATGGTGTCTGTTCTTTGTCGCCGCCGTCGCGGTAACGGTTGCGTTTTTCTTTGTACTGCGCGCGCTGAATACCGCTAACCTGATCGTAAGTACCGTTTCGGTATTCACCTCGTTTGCGGCGGCATATCTTACGGCACGACGCAGCCGCTTTTATGCGATCGGTTACGCACTCAACGACGTTGTGCTGATCGTCATGTGGAGCATGGCAAGTTACGAGGACATCTCCTATCTGCCAATGTCGATCTGTTTTGCAGCTTTTTTTGTCGCCGACGGCTACGGCTTTATCCATTGGACGATCATGAAAAAACGACAACACGCCGAAGAAACCGAAAAGGCGTTTTATAACGCGGCGGCATAAATAAAAATCGCGTTACGCCTTTGGCTGTCGAAGTGAAATAAAGAAAACGCCGCAATGCGTATGTATTTCGCTGACCCGTGCCGTGCATGGTAAAAAGGAAGGAATACAGACCCGAACGGACCGTTTTCAGGAATCTTTCGAGGGCGCTCTCCGCGGCCCTAAAAACCTGCCACCGATCAACGCCGGGCTCATGGATGTTTTCCGCTTCCGCACTTCGCAGGATCGATTCTTTAAAAATTTTTTAAACCGGTCCCCTTCGTTTGACGATCCATCGCACGCCTTACGGCGTTATATCGCTCGCGGATAAAAATGCTGCTTCCAAACCGACCGGACGAAGTCCGGATCGCACACTTTTCCATAACGGGCGCAGGAGTTACGGCGTAGACGACCGAAATCCGAGGCATGAAAAAAGAGCGCAAAATGCGCCCTTTTTTCGGTTTGGTGCGGTCGACAGGAATTGAACCTGCATGGTGTGATCCACAAGATCCTTAGTCTTGCGCGTCTGCCAGTTCCGCCACGACCGCATAATTTGTTTACGGACGTCCGCCGCAAGCTTTGTTATTTTACCGCAAACAGATATAAATGTCAAGTTTTATCCGTAAAAAAAGCGATAAAATTTACAAAATTTTTCCACTTTTTTTACATAGTTCCGTGTTTCCGCGTAAGGGATATCGTGCAGCGCGCCGCCCTTTGCCGTCTCCCCCTGTTCGCGCAGCCAACCGGAGACCCTTCCCTCGCCCGCATTGTAGGCGCACAGCGCGGTGCGCAAATCTTCAAATCGCTCGATCAGGTAGGAGAGATACCCACAGCCGAGCACAATGTTGTACTCCCCTTCCTTCAGCCGATCGGGAACAAACGCCATGCCCTGTTTGCGGCAGATGAATTCTGCCGTGGAGGGCTTTATCTGCATGATGCCGACCGCCCCTGCGCGGCTGACCGCATCCTCGCAAAAACCGCTCTCCGCCTTGATGACTGCGTACACCAGCGAGGGCGGCAGGCCGCTGCCCTGCACTGTTTTGAGATAGGGCCGCGGAAAGCGCAGACGGACGCAGAACAGCGCCGAAAGAAACACAAAAAGGAGACACCCAAGCCCCGCCGCCAGCCATATTCCCCTGTATATCCGCGCGCTCATTGTTTATAGTATGCGCAGTTTCGGCAAAACTTGCGCGCAAGCCCGCGTCGGCCGCCGTTTTCCCCGGCATACAGGCCTATAAAAGCCCCAAGCGGCGCAGCGCCTCGTCTGCGGCGCGGCGCAGCATCCCTTCGTCGCCGCTGTTTTCGATGAGGATACAGGCCTTTTCGTCGAGCGTTTTTTCGGAAATCTGGCGGGCGATCCGTTCGCGGACGACGTGTTCGCCCACCCCGTCCCGCTGTGTCACCGCGGCGACCCGCTCCGCAAGCGGACGGCGCAGGGCGATCACTCCGTCGAACAAGTCCTGATACCCGCCCTCGTACAGCAGCGGCACCTCGGCAAAACAGGCGCCGTCGCACGCACGCATGCGTGCAAGCAGCCGCGCCATGATCCGCGGGTGCGCCAGCGCTTCCAATGCCGCAAGCTCGTCCGGGTGCGAGAATACCCGCTCCGAAAGCAAACGTTTATCGATCGACCCGCCGCGCACGCACTGCGGAAAGCGAGCGGCGAGCAGAGCGCGGTATGCGGCGTCGTTCCATAGTTCGCGGTTGATCTCGTCGCACGAAAATACCGAAAAACCCCGTTGCTGCAAGATGCGGCAAAACAGGCTCTTTCCGCTGCCGATACCGCCCGTAACGGCAATTTTTTTATTTTGCGTCGTACCAACTCTTTCCAACGGCAACCTCCGCAACGAGCGGCACTTCGAGTGCGATCGCCCCTTCCATCTCCTCTTTCAGCATGGCCTTTGCGCGCTCCGCCTCCTTTTCCGGCGCGTCAAGGACAAGCTCGTCGTGCACCTGAAGCACGAGTTTTGCACAAAAATGCTCGCGCTTCAGCCGTGCAGCCACGCGCAGCATGGCAATTTTGATGATGTCGGCCGCGCTGCCCTGCAACGGCATATTCATGGCCGCGCGCTCGCCGAACGAGCGCAGGTTGAAATTGGTGGAGCGGATCTCCGGAATATAGCGCTTGCGGCCGAGCACGGTATTTACGTAGCCGTCCTCCTTGGCTTTGCGTACGTTTTCCGCCATATATGCCCGTACCTCCGGATGCGCGGCAAAGTATTTATCGATATAGCCCTGCGCCTCGTCCGGCGGACAGCCCAGATCTTTGGCAAGCCCGAACGCGCTCATCCCGTATATGATGCCGAAGTTGATGGTTTTGGCACGGCGGCGCATGGCCGGCGTGACTTCGGCAAGCGGCACACGGAACAGTCGCGCGGCCGTCGCAGCGTGGATATCTTCGCCCGCACGGTATGCCTCGCGCAAGGCAACGCAGCCCGAAAAATGCGCCAGAAGACGCAGTTCGATCTGTGAATAGTCGGCGTCGATCAGCACATTCCCCTCCCGTGCGATGAACAGCTTTCGGATCTCCTTTCCCATATCGGTACGGACGGGGATGTTCTGCAGATTCGGATTGGCACTGGAAAGACGGCCCGTCGTGGTCATCGTCTGATGATAGGTGGTATGCACGATCCCGCCGACGGCCAGCGGACGGATCCCGTCAACATAGGTCGAAAGCAGCTTTTGAACTTCACGATAACGTAAAATTAGGCGCGCGATCTCGTGGTCCTCCGCAAGTTTTTCCAGCACCTCCGCGTTGGTGGAATATCCGCCGCGGACATTGCGCTTTACGCCGCGCGCACTGTAACCAAGCTTTTCAAACAGCAGCTCGGAAAGCTGGAACGGAGAATTCAGATTGAAGGGCGCGACGCCCGCAAGCGAAAAGATGCGCTCGGATAACGCGTCCATTTCGCGGCGGAAGCGATCGGAAAACTCCGAAAACTTGCTTACATCCACCCGTACGCCCGTCTTTTCCATTTCGAACAGCACGTGAGAGAGCGGAAGTTCCAGCGTCTTGTACAGCGTATCTTCCTCCGTGCCGCGCGCATGCTCTTCGGCGTCGCGGTAGGCAAGCATCAGCGCATAGGCGCATACCTCTTCGGGCAGGGCACGGTCTTTGGCGAACGCCTTTGCGCCGGACGGCCGCAGATTGGAATCGGACAGATAGCGCAGCAGCATAACGTCGTCCGCACGGCAGGTGAGCGCTACGCCCGCACGATCCAGCAGGTGCTCGATGTTTTTCAAGTCCAAACATACGGCGTGAGCGTCGGAGTTGAACAGCACCGTAAACAGCGGCTTTAATTCGTCCGCAAAAAAACCCGGTTCCAAAAAATTTTCGCGCAGGCGAAAAACTGTCTCTCGCGCGCCGTCGTACAGGTGGATCTCGTTGTCTTCCACGCAGAAGGAAAATTCACGGATCTCCCGCAGCGACTGTACCAGCGCTTCCAGCTCCTCTGCGCGGCATTCCGTGCAGGGAACGACCGTAGCGGACGCCTCGGGGAAAAATGCCGAATCGACCAGCGAACGGAATTCCAACCGGGCAAAGAAGGCACGCGCCTCTTCAGGAAAGGGAAGCGAGAGCCTGCAATCGTCGAGCGACAGAGCGATCGGAGCGTTCGTATCGATGGTCGCCAGCGTTTTCGACAACTCGCCGCGTTCCCGTTCCGCCGTCAGTTTTGCACGCAGAGCTGGCGCAATCTCTTGCAGGTGATCGTATATCGCTTCAAAACTGCCGTATTGCTGCAGCAGTGCGCGGGCGCTTTTGGGCCCGATCCCGCGGATCCCGGGGATATTATCGGAGGCGTCGCCCATCAGCGCCTTTAAGTCGATCACCTGTCCGGGAGAGATCCCCTCTTTTTGATAAAAATTATCCGCCGTAAGACGATCGAGGTCGCTTACCCCACGCTTGGTAAAACATACGCTCACGTGCGCGTCGATCAGCTGATAGGCGTCGCGGTCCCCCGTAAAAATAAGCGATTCAACCGTAGAAAACCGCCGCGACAGCGTTCCGATAAGGTCGTCGGCCTCGTACCCCTCCAACTCCGCCGTACAGATGCGCATACTGTGCAGCAGATCCTTTAAGATGGGGACTTGCACCACAAGCTCTTCCGGCATGGGTTTGCGCGTCGCCTTGTACCCGTCGTACAGTTTGTGCCGGAAGGTCGGCGCGTGCAGGTCGAAGGCGACGACCAAATATTGCGGCTTTTCGTCTTCGATGAGTTTAAAGAGCAATTTGATAAATCCGAAGATCCCGTTGGTGGGAAGGCCGTCTTTGGTGCTGAATACCGACATTGCGTAAAACGCGCGGTTTAACAGGCTGTTTCCGTCGATCAATACGAGCTTTTCCATGCCATTATTTTACCATGCTTTCCGCTTTTTTGCAAGAATATCGGGCAAATCACTTGCTTTTTTGTCCCGGATATACTATAATCGGTTTGTTCTTGCCGCTGTGGTGGAATTGGCAGACGCGCTGGACTCAAAATCCAGTGGTAGCGATACCGTATCGGTTCGACCCCGATCAGCGGCACCAAAAAGACGGGCCTTGCGCCCGTCTTTTTTTATGCCGCCGCATGGCGTGCCGAACGTCCGCCGCGGCGGTATTGACAAACACGGGCGCAGTGTGATATACTTTTTGCATGATCATCAGCATCGGCGCACGGGCGGACATCGTGCACCGCTATCCGCAATGGCTGAACGAACGCTTTTGCGAGGGATATGTGTATACGCGCAACCCCCTCTTTCCCAATCGCATCACGCGCTATCTGCTGCAGCCGGACAAGGTGGACGCCGTGGTATTTTGTTCCAAGCACTATCGGCCCTTTTTCCCCTACCTCGAGCGCATTCTGTCCGCCTACCGTACCTATTTTCAATATACGATAACGGCATACGGCGAAGATCTTGAGCCCAACATCCCTTCGATCGACGAGCGCATCGAAACGCTGAAGGTGCTTTCGCAGACGGTAGGAAAAGCGCGCGTAGTGTGGCGCTACGATCCCGTGCTGCTGACGCCGACCTATACTGCCGAACGGCATAAAAAAACATTTGCGATGCTGGCCGGGCAGCTTGCGCCCTATGTGGACCGCTGTATTTTCAGCTTTGTGGAGACGCATGCAAAGTTAAAGACCAACATTCCGCAGCTTTTGCCCCTCTCCCCCGCGGAAAAACATTCGCTGGCCGAAGCGTTTGCGAAGATCGCAAAGAGGGCGGGTTTTATGCTGCAGACATGCGGCCGCCGCGATACTTTTCCCGCACTCGGCATAGCAAGCGAGGGCTGTGTGACATTGCATGCGCTGGGCGCGGCCAACCGCTGCGTCTTCCGCGAAACGCTGCACCGCGGAAATCGCCGCGGCTGTCTGTGTATCGAAAGCCGCGAGATCGGCTGGTACGACGCCTGTCCCAATCTTTGCCGCTACTGCTACGCCAACCCCTCTGCCGCCGCCGTGGAGGAAAATATAAAATTACACGATCCGCATTCGCCGCTGCTGATCGGCACGCTCCGCCGGGACGACATTTTGTTTGACGGCATTCAGACCGGCTATTTGAAAAACGACGGCCGTCAGATCTCATTGTTCGACCTGTAACGGCAGCTTGACAACATTTTTTACAAAAAAAAGGACGCTACGTCCTTTTTTTACTTTATAAAGGCGGCAATGTAAAAGCCCTCATACAGCTCGTCCGGGCAGACGCAGACTGTTCTCTGGCGCGATGGGAGCAGTGGGATCCCGACGGGCAGCTGCACGGGCAGGGCGCGCGCACCCAGGGAAACGGCGTATGCGGCTGCGTCGTCGTTTTCTTCGGGCAGCACGGAACAGGTGGAATATACCAGCATGCCGCCCGGTTTTAACAGACGGAGCGCCTTGGCGATAAGCTTTTTCTGCAGCGCTGCGCATTTTGAAAGATATGCGTCGGAAAAGCGGACGCGCGACCCCGGGGCGATCGTTCCGCTGCCCGTGCAGGGTGCGTCCAATAAAATTTTATCGAACTTTAAACCGTCGTTTAAGGTAAGCGCGTCTGTGTGCAAAGCCGAAACGCGCTCCGCGCCCTGCCGGCGCAGGTTAAAACACAACCGCTCGTAGCGGATCGCATCGCGTTCGCAGGCGGTGATCAGCGCCTTTCCGCCGGACAGAGCCGCCATTTGCGTGGTTTTTCCACCGGGCGCGGCCGTCATATCTAAAATCGTTTCGCCCGCGCGCGGCGACAATACGATGGGCGGGAGCATGGAGGATAAGCTTTGCAGGTATATTTCGCCCCTCTCGTAGGGCGGCGTTCCGATGAGGCAGTCCTCACCGCCTCCGCATAATACAAACGCGTCCTCGTACCATTCGGGCTGAGAAAAGGAAATGTGCCGTTCGTTCAGGCGATCGGCAACTTCCTGTCGCGTCGTTTTACAGGGATTGACGCGAAAAGTGACGGGGCGCGCCGTCTCGTAGCCGCGCAAGACCTCGCCTACGCGCTCGCCGTACGCATCGTGCAGACGTTCGATCAGTGCCGCGGGCAAGTTAAGCGCATTCATCCGATGTCTTCCGTCCATGCCGTCACTTCGACGCCCGAGGTCTTTTGCACGCCGCCCTCGAACTGAACGATCATCGGCTGCGCGACGGCAGCGCCGCGCAGCGCCTTGCGAAAATCGCTGGGCGTGCGGCCCACCTCCCCCTCGCACGTTGCAAACGGAAACACGCGCTTTCCCTTCCAGTCGACGCCGTTCATAAAGGTTTTTACGGCGGGAGCGTAACTTCCCCACCACACCGGCGTTCCCACAAGTACAACGTCGTATACGTTCGCATCGTATTTTAACGGAAGCAAACGCGGCATATAGCCGGTCTTTACTTCCGTCTGCGCCAGGCTCGTCAACACATCGTAATCGTCCGGATAGGTCTTTTCCGTTTTGATCTCGCAGAGATGGGCGCCGAGTTTGCGCGCCACGCGGCGCGCCACGGCGCGCGTATTTCCGCTAAGTGAATAAAATACGACGAGTTTTTTCATATTGCGATCTCCTTATTTTTCGCATCACAAGGACGCGCCTGCTTTTAATACGCCCGCATGCACACCATGCGGCATTGCGCCCGACAAAGGATCGTGCGTCCGTTCACGTCTTCCATATCTTATAACGGGGTACCATGGACCCGATCAAAACGGGTCACCAAGGCGCACATACATTGTTGAAGTTCTTTGTCCGGGCCGCGCAGAACGCGCTGCGGACTTTTGCCGGCGGGGCCCGTTAAAAAACGTCGCCAACGTCGCCTTAGACTTCGTGTGTTGGGGCCATAAGTACGGGACGCATGCGCGGCGCACCGCGCCAATGTGCATAACGCGGCCAACGCCTTGTCCGGCGCATGCATCGGAGCGTTCGCACCTTACGCGGTAATTTTTTTGGTTTTTACCACAAAGAAGAGCCCGGCATACCGAACCGATCTTGCAGGGACGCGAGACAGCGGCACACCTAAAAGATACCGCAAAAGGCGTGTTTGTATCTTCCCTTACAGTATACCACCCTTGGGGCAAAAAGTAAATAAATGTCGAAAAAAAAGCCGCCGGAAGGCGGTTTTTTCCCAGTTCTCAATAGAAGGTTGCCAGCTCCTGCTCGGGCGGGGCGGCGTAGTCGATCGCGGAAGCCGTAAGCACGGGACCCTTTTGACCGTATATTTTATGATAGCGGATATCGATACGCGCCGTTACGATGACCCAATCGCGCGTGTGGAAAGGCAGCCCGGAGGTATGCAGGCACACGAGACCGCTGTAGGCGATATCCGCCTCGCAGCACGTCATTATGTGCCGTCCTATGACGATCGTGCCGGGCTTCATGCTCTTGTCGACGGCGACCAGTCCCTTAAAGCGTACGACCTTCCCCGCATATTTTTGCGTCTCTTCTACCAGGTCGCGGTAAAAAAAAGCATAGTCGCGGTCGTCGATCTCGATCACCTCGGCATTGATATCGTAGGGAAGCGGGTCGACGATCTCGTCGTACTCCGCCTTGCCCCCGAGGTACTCGTATACGATGCCGGGGCGGCGCGTCATGCCGCGGATAATTTTATGAAATTGCTCCTTGGAATATTCGCCGCGAAAACGGTTGAATACGACCATATCCGCGTACTGAACTTTGTCGTATACCAGCTGACGCATGTTCTGATTGTACTGTAAAAAAGTTGTGGCATCGAAAAAGGTCATTACCTGCGCGACAGCCCAGTTTTCGGGCATGGCGTTAAAAAACATCTGCAACTCCCACATGCCGTTGTATTCGATCACCACGCGCTCGGCCGCCGCCTCCGCCGCCAGCCGCGCAAGCGTCTGCATGGTCAGCTCTTCCCGTGCGAGGGGCACAAGGCGGTAGCGATCGCCCGCAAAGCGGGCGGGAACATATTCCTCCTCGCCCTCTTCACATATCAAAACCAGCGTATTCTGTTCGGAGTCGAAACGCTCGTCTTCCAACGTCTCCTGAATGAATTTGCTCTTCCCCGCGTCGAGGAACCCAAGAAACAAGTATACGGGAATTTCCTGCATAGTTTACCCCAAGAAGAGCTCAAAAAGTTTTTCTTCGTTCAACTTGCAGCCGATCACACACAGCCGCCCGGTCACGCCTGCGGGGCCGGTGCGTACGTCCGGCTCGTCGGCAACGTAGTCGAAGTGCAGCCAGGAATCGCCGCCGTTGACAATGCCCTTTGCGCGCAGGATCTGACCGTATTCGCCACAGGCAAGTTTGTTCAGCATCTCCATAAGCGCCTGACGGGTAAATACCCTTCCCGTTTCGACGCCCCAGCTGGCGAACACCTCGTCGGCATGATGGTGGCAGTGCTCGTGCTCCTCGTGATCGTGGTGACAGTGCTCGTGCTCCTCATGATCGTGGCGGCAGTGCTCGTGCTCCTCATGATCGTGGTGACAGTGCTCGTGCTCCTCATGATCGTGGCGGCAGTGCTCGTGCTCCTCGTGATCGTGGCGGCAGTGCTCGTGCTCCTCCTCTGCCTTCAGCTTTTCTAATTCGGCGGCAAGGCTGTCCTTTTGTTCGATCGCGGAAAGAATTTCTTTGCCGTCCAATCGGTTCCAATCGGTCGTTACGATCGTCACCGCCGTATGTTGGCGCAGCAACGAAACGGCCTCGTTTACCTTGTTCTCGTCCCCCGTGTGCGACAGGACGATGCAACTTGCGTTTTCGACCTGATCCAGGAAAAACTCGCCGAAATTTTTTAAATAGGCCTTGCACTTTTTGGCGTCGACGACCGTACAAAAGGCATTCAGCACGGCATTCGGCAACGCGGCGCGGCGGACGGCGCGGATGACGTCGGAGAGTTTGCCGACGCCTGACGGCTCGATCACGATGCGATCGGGCGCATACGTTTCGGCCACCTCTTTCAGCGCCTTGGCAAAGTCGCCCACCAGCGTGCAGCAAATGCACCCGGAGTTCATCTCTTTGATCTCGATGCCGGCGTCCTGCAAAAAGCCGCCGTCGATACCGATCTCGCCGAATTCGTTTTCGATGAGGACGACCTGCTCGCCGCGGTAGACCTCGTTGATGAGTTTACGGATGAGCGTCGTCTTTCCGGCGCCCAAAAAGCCGGAGAAAATATCGATTTTGATCATGGTTGCACCTCGCAACATTTATACCCGAAACGTATCCCGTTAAAACGCCCAGTTCCCGTTTTTAAAGATGGGCACGCGCACGCCCGTCGCGGTGACGCCGACGATCTCCAGATCTTTGCAGCCGATCATAAAATCGACATGGATCAGGCTGTCGTTGATCCCCGCCGCATGCAGCTCTTCCTGCGACATCGACTCGTATCCGCGCACGCAGTTGGTAAAACCGCGCCCCAACGCCAGGTGGCAGCTGGCGTTTTCATCGAACAGCGTATTGTAAAAGAGGATACCCGCATTGTTGATGGGCGAATCGTCGGCGATGAGCGCGCACTCGCCGAGCATGGCGGCGCCTTCGTCCATTCCGATCATTTTTTCAAGCAAATGCTGATTTTTCTTTGCTCTCACTTCGACGACCCTGCCCCCTTCGAAGCGGACGGAAAAGTCCTCGATGAGTTCGCCCTGATACGAAAGCGGTTTTGTGGCGTATACAATGCCCTCCGCTTCCCCCGCCTTGGGCGAGGTGAAGATCTCTTCCGAGGGGATATTGGGGTTAAAGTAGCGGCCGTTCAGATCCTCTTCGCCGCCGCCCATGAACAGTGCGTTTTTGATGAGGCCAACCTTAAAATTTGTGCCGTTTGCGGCGCGGTACTCCAGCGAGACCAACCCCAAGCGGTTGAGATAGTCGCATCTGCCGCCGATCTCGTCGTTGTGGCGCGCCCATTCGCGCACGGGATCGGGACCGTCCGCACGCGAAGCGGCGAGGATCGCATCCCAAAGGCGTTCGACGGCGCGGCCGACCTGCAGGTCGGGGAATACTTTTTTGGCCCACGCCTTGGAAGGAACGGCGGCAATGCACCACTGATAGCGGTTTTCCATGGCATCGCGGAAGGGCTTTACGATCTTGGTGCGCGCCGCGCGGACGGCGGTATACTTCTCTTGATCGATCCCGGAAAGGCCGTCGGGATCGGCCGATTCCAAATAGAGCATGGCGGGCAGCTGCGCCTTGCGATCCTCCAGCTTGGCGATCTCCCAGTCGGCCATTTTTGAAAGGCTCTCCGTCTTCTGATATTTATAGTGCGTGCGCACAAGGGGCTGGTGCGACCACTCCACGGTGACCTTACCTGCGCCCGCGCGGTACAGCTCCTCCACTACCCATTCCACGAACTCCGGTTGGTCAAGTTCTGCCTGTACGACCACCCATTGGCCCTTTTTTACGTTGATGCCTACCTTTGCCAGCAATTTTGCATAGCGTTTTAATTGCAGTTTATTCATATGTTACCTCCGTTGATATTGAGATCGACCGCAAGCGGAGCCTACGTTCCGCCGTTCTGCACGCTCTATAGTATAGCGCTTTTGGGAAAGATAGTCAAACTTTTCGGCAGATAAAACGATGCGGGGAAGCGTTTCCCCGCATCGTCTTTTAAGTCAAATACAGCACCGGCCGCTTTTGGCGCAGGCTTTGCTGCACGTCGAGGACGCGCTGATTGGACGAACCGCGGAATTTAAGGCGGATATCCTTTAAATCCTCTTCAAATTTTCCGTCTACAAGCACGTCGAACAGCGAAATAAGTTCGCGCGTCACCTCGCATGCGGCCTGCGGTTCTGCGATCGATCCGTCCGCATAGGTGTAGCCCGTAAAGCACCAAATGTTTTTTTCGGGCAGACGGGCGCGGACCTTTTTTACGAAGGGCAGCAGCGCGCGCTGGTTTTCCGGTTCCATAGGGTCGCCGCCCAAAAGCGTGAGCCCCGCGATATACGCGGGCGAGAGCGCTTCGATAAGCGCCTCCTCCACTTCCGACGTAAAGGGTTTTCCGTAGGCAAAGTCCCAGGCGATCGCATTGAAACAACCCTTGCAGTGCCGCCTACAGCCGGAGACGAACAGCGAGACGCGGACACCCTCCCCGTTGGCGATATCCGTCTTCTTGATCTCTGCGTAGTTCATTATAAGTGCAGCACTCTGTCGCGGATCTCCTGCGTCCTGCCCTGGTTCCAGAACTGCGTTCCGATATAACCGCAGGTGCGGCGGGCGACATTCATTTTTGTCTGGTCGCGGTTATGGCAGTGCGGGCACTCCCACAGCAGTTTTCCGTCCTCTTCCACGATCCGGATCTCGCCGTCGTAGCCGCACACCTGACAATAGTCGCTCTTGGTGTTGAGCTCCGCGTACATGATGTTATCGTAGATATACTGCATAACGGACAGCACCGCGGGGATGTTGTTCTGCATGTTGGGCACTTCGATGTACGAAATGGCGCCGCCGGGCGAGAGCTGCTGGAACTCGCTTTCGAACTTTAACTTGGTGAACGCGTCGATAGGTTCGCTGACGTGCACGTGATAGCTGTTCGTAATGTAGTTTTTATCGGTGACGCCGGGGATGATCCCGAAGCGCTTTTGCAGACACTTTGCAAACTTGTACGTCGTGCTCTCGAGCGGCGTTCCGTAAAGTGAAAAATCGATGTTCTCCTTCTTTTTCCACTCTTTGCACTTGTCGTTCATATGCTGCATCACGGCCAGGGCAAACGGCTTGGCCTCGTCGTCGGTATGGCTTTTTCCCGTCATGTACTTGACGCACTCGTACAGCCCCGCGTAGCCGAGCGAAATGGTAGAATACCCGCCGTACAGCAGCTTATCGATGGGCTCGCCCTTTTTAAGGCGCGCCAGCGCGCCGTACTGCCAAAGGATGGGCGCCGCGTCCGAAAGCGTGCCCTTTAAGCGGTTATGGCGATACATCAAGGCTCGGTAACACAACGCGAGGCGGTCGTCGAAGATCTTCCAGAACTTCTTTTCGTCCTTTCCGGAGGAGAGCGCCACATCTACCAGATTGATGGTAACGACGCCCTGGTTGAAGCGGCCGTAGTACTTCGGCTTACCGTTTTCGTCGACGTACGGCGTAAGAAAGCTGCGGCAGCCCATGCAGGTGTAGCAGTGCCCCTCGCCGTTTTTATCGATCTTGTATTCGAGCATCTTCTTTTCGGAGATATAGTCGGGCACCATGCGCTTTGCCGTGCACATCGCGGCCAGCTCGGTAAGATACCAATACCTGCTGCCCTCACGCACGTTGTCCTCTTCCAGAACATAGATCAGCTTAGGGAAAGCCGGCGTGACCCACACGCCCGATTCGTTTTTGACGCCGCGGATGCGCTGGTTCAGCGTCTCTTCGATGATCATGGCAAGGTCTGCCTTTTCGCGCTCGTTGCGCGCCTCGCCCAAATACATGAACACCGTAACGAAAGGCGCCTGACCGTTGGTGGTAAGCAGCGTGACCACCTGATACTGAATGGTCTGGATGCCCTTTGCGATCTCGGCCTTTAAGCGCTTTTCTGCCACCGCGGCGATATGCTCCTCGTCCGCCGATCCGACGCCCGCAAATTCTTCGCGCACATCCGCAAGGATCTTTTGACGGCTGATATCGACGAAGGGCGCCAGATGGGTAAGCGAAATGCTCTGCCCGCCGTATTGGTTAGAGGCGACCTGCGCAATGATCTGCGTGGCGATATTGCATGCCGTGGAGAAGGAATGCGGCTTTTCGATAAACGTGCCCGAGATCACCGTGCCGTTTTGCAGCATATCTTCGAGATTGACCAGATCGCAGTTGTGCATGTGCTGTGCAAAATAGTCGGCGTCGTGGAAATGGATAATGCCCTCGTCGTGCGCCTCTACGATATCGGGGGGCAGCAGGATGCGGCGCGTGATGTCTTTGGAAACTTCGCCCGCCATGTAGTCACGCTGGACGGAATTGACCGTAGGGTTTTTATTGGAATTTTCTTGCTTTACCTCTTCGTTGTTGCACTCGATGAGCGTAAGGATCTGCGCGTCGGTGGTGTTGGCGCGGCGGACGAGCGCGCGGGTATAGCGGTACGTGATGTACTTGCGCGCGACGGCAAACGCCTTTTGATCCATGATCTGATTTTCTACAAAGTCCTGGATCTCTTCCACGTTGACGGCGCGATTCAAATCGCCGGCAAGCGCCGTTACCTTTTGGGCGATCGTTTGGATCTGCTTTTCCGAAAGCCGATTGTCGGCACTGACCTCGTTGTTTGCCTTGCGGATGGCGTTTAAGATCTTGGAAAGATCGAATGCCACCTCGGTACCGTTGCGCTTGATGATCTTCATATCCTTTCGCTCCTTATCGTTTCCCCGTCCGCCGCGGCGGACAAGAAAAAATAGCGCCCCAAAAGAGGGAACGCTACCATCATACACCCGTATGGTCAATTTGTCAAGGGTTTTCCACTATATTTTGATAAAATAATTTTTTTATACCACTATATATTGTGGTCTTGTCGAATTTCGCCGAAAATTGCCCGTGAAACAGCGGGCGCATTTTTTTCACACCGGCGCCCTACAGCAGCGCCACGCCGTTGATGACGAGCGAAAAGCGACACCCCAAAAATTCGGCGGCCTTGCGGCACAGCTGCATGCGGCCGAAATAAATTTCGAAGTAGTCCATGACGGAACAGATGGCGGTATCGATATCGATATGCAGCGCGATCACCGCGCCCCCTTCCTCCACCTTGACAAACGAGCGCTCGGCGGCGAGGTTCACGCGGTCGTGAATGTTGGCGGAATAGATATCCTGGATGGGATTTTTTACGCGGCTCTTGTGCACGTCCGCCTTGTCGGCGATGATCAGCGCGGAAGAGATATCCGATACGGGTTGGCCGTACTGCTCGTCGTGGTTGCCGATGGCCATCATGATCTCTGCGGCGCTTACGGGACTCATACCCATACGCGTAAGGATCTTATACGAGAGGATGGCGCCCGTCTGCGCGTGATCTTTGCGGTTGATGCAGTTGCCGATGTCGTGCAGATAGCCCGCGATCTCTGCCAGGCGGATGCGCTCTTCGTCCTTTCCGAGCGCGCGCAAAAGTTCGCCCGACCACTTGCTTACGATCCCCGCGTGCCTGCGGGAATGTTCGGTAAACCCGAGCGCCTCGATCTGCTTTTCGCTCATTTCCATGATCGCTTCGACTTCGCCATCCTGCCGGAGCGCCGCCATCGTCACGCGCATGGCTCACAACTCCGTTACGACAAGGCTGCCTAAAATTTCTTCGTACTTGGATTTTAAAAAGGAGATGGTGCCGAACGTCGCCACCGGGCCCGTTCCCGCCGCAACGCCCGAGCGCAGGAT
>CALVPS010000003.1 GCA_944354035.1 uncultured Clostridia bacterium
CTCGGTATATCCCTGAAAAAAGTACAGTTTCTCCGCAGTTCCCTTGATACAGAACATACGTTCCTGCCCAAAAGTCTCGCAATTTCCCGATAACTTTTCCCTTTGACATAGTATTCCCGTAGACAACAGCGCTCTTCTATGGTAAAATGGCGGTAGTTCATACAAGTCTCCTCCGGTGTAAATTTGGTTTTGCTACTCTATTTTACCACAGATTTGTATGAACTCCTTTTTTTTCTCTCAACTGTTGCGCTTAATAGTATAATTCACCGTTGCAATAAAGACGTCTTTTTTAAAAGGCGTCTTTTTATCTGTCGCCGCGCGCGGGCCGTATAAAAGGGTAATTTCGTGCCGAACGACGAAAAAAATGCAAAAACCGACGCGATCCGCGTACCGACAGAGGATATACTGTAAAAAAATGCGGAGGAAGGCATGGCATACGAAAAGCGGATCTGCGTGATGAAGCAAATAAAAAGGGGTTTTTCCGCGGACGGGAGTGCGCTGACGGGCGCGGTATATTTTGAACGGTCGGACGGAACGCTCTGCGTTACGCCGCGCATCGGCGGGCTTTCGCCCGTGCGCGAGGGGCGGTACGCGCTTCTGGTGTGGGTACAGCGCACCGTGTATTTGCTGGAGCTGCGCGGCGGCGAAACGCTCCGTCTGCAGAATACGGGGTCGCTCGGCGACGGCTGTGCCGCGCTCCTTTGTTATATGCGCGACGAGGCGGAACCCGTGGCGTTCGGCCGCTGCGGCAGCGCCCCGTACGAGTACGACATACTGCTTCGCGCCGCGCCCGAACGGGAAAAAAAGCGGCCGGTTCCCGTGCCGCTGCCTCCCAACGAATTGCCCGTTCCGGCAGGCCCCAACGTGCCGCGCGCGCCCGGCATTCCGCTGCCGGGCGGGGAGGAGAATCCTGCCCCACAGCGCGAGCGCGCCGCCGCGCGCTACGACGACGAGGCCATTGCCGAGGACAATTATTTCGCCGCTTCCCGCCTGGATGAAGATGCGGCGCCTGCGGCAGAAGGCGGTGCGCAAGCGGCGGGGAAAGCGGCTGCAGACCATGCGGGCGATATATGTCTGTCTACGCGCGGCACGCTTACATATTACAACACCGTGCGCGAAGAATTGACCGAGGCGTTCTCCCGCCTGCCCGCCGATCATTCGCTGGAAGAGACGTTTCCGCAATCGCGCTGGGTAAAAAAAGAGGGGGCGCTGCTGGGGATCGTATACGAAGCGGGGCTGCCGCGCTATCTCTGCGTGGCGGTCCCCGCCGGAACGGACCCTCCCGCATGCATGCGCGGGCGCGCCGTGTTTGTTCCGCGCTCTCCTTTTTCGGAGGAAGAGGGGTTTTGGGCGATCTTTCAGGACGCCGACACGGGGGAATACGTTACGGTATCGGACAGCTGAATCGGCTGCGGCCCCAAAGCCGGGGCGCGCGCCCCGGCCCGGGTCATCCGCCTTTTTGCAGCAGATCCCGCATAACCGTATCCCGCGGCCGCCATACTTCCCGGCCGCAAGCAGGAGTTTTCAAAGCGGCCGTATGATTTTATACGTTTTTCCCGTTCCGCTTAAAAGCAGTTGTTTTTTTGTTTCTTCGCCGTATAATATTTGCAAGAGCTGCATTGACCTTGACGGATCGAGGCAATAAGCCGTAAGGGCGAGAATGCAGTTCTTTTTTTATTGTCGCCGCCCGATCGAAACCGGAAAAGACGAAACCGGCGCCCTTCGCATTTCTTCCCGCACGATACGAAAAAGCCTGCGCAAACGGTTTACATTGACAAAATTTCGTGCTATACTATGCTCGGACGAAAAGGGGCATGCGCCCTTTTTCGCATACGATTGCCCGGTTTGTATAAAAATCTTAATCGGAGGTCATAGCATGACATATCCTACCAACAATAAGAAGGTCCTCGATTTCGTCAACGAAAGCGCCGCGCTCGGCTGCCCGGACGAGATCGTGTGGATCGACGGCAGCGAACAGCAGCTGGAAGCCCTTCGCAAAGAGGCGTGCTCCACGGGCGAAATGATCAAGCTCAATCAGGAAAAACTTCCCGGCTGCTACTACCACCGCACAGCGGAAAACGACGTCGCCCGCGTAGAGGCGCGCACCTTTATCTGCTGCAAAAACAAGGAAGACGCCGGCCCCAACAACTATTGGATGGATCCGCAGGAAGCGTACGCCATGTGCAAGGAGATCGCCCGCGGCAAAATGAAGGGCCGCAAAATGTACGTTATCCCCTATTCCATGGGCGTGGTCGGTTCGTCGTTCTCCAAGATCGGCATCGAGGTGACCGACTCCATTTATGTCGTTTTGAACATGGCCATTATGACGCGCGTCGGGCTGGATTGTTATAAGGCGCTCGGCCCGGACGGCGACTTTATCAAGGGGTATCACAGCAAGTGCGACATCGACCCCGAAAAGCGCTACATTATGCATTTCCCGGAGGACGACACCATCATCTCCGTCAACTCCGGCTACGGCGGCAACGTATTGCTTGGTAAAAAGTGCTTTGCGCTGCGCATCGCCTCGTATCTCGGCAAAAACGAGGGCTGGATGGCAGAGCACATGTTGATTTTGGGCGTCACCTATCCGGACGGCAGCAAAAAGTACCTGGCGGCGGCCTTCCCCTCCGCCTGCGGAAAGACCAACCTTGCCATGCTCATCCCGCCCAAACACTATCTGGAAATGGGCTATAAGGTGGAATGCGTTGGCGACGATATCGCCTGGATCCGCGTGGGCAAAGACGGCCGCCTTTGGGCGGTGAACCCCGAAAACGGATTTTTCGGCGTGGCGCCCGGCACCAACGAAAAGAGCAATCCCAACGCGCTTGCAGCCACCCGCAAAAATACCATCTTTACCAACGTCGCCCTCGATCCTGCCGACAACACCGTATGGTGGGAGGGACTTACCAAATCCGCGCCCGAAAAGCTGATCGATTGGCTGGGCCACGATTGGACGCCCGCGTCCGGCGTAAAGGCGGCGCATCCCAACTCGCGCTTTACGGCGCCCGCCGTCAATTGCCCCTGCCTCTCCGAGGCGTTCAACTCCAAAGAGGGCGTTCCGCTCGACGCCATTGTGTTCGGCGGCAGAAGGGCCACCACTACGCCCCTTGTGTATCAGTCGCGCGATTGGGATCACGGCGTGTTTGTGGGCTCGATCATGAGTTCCGAAACCACCGCGGCCGCTACGGGAGCCACGGGCGTGCTGCGCCACGACCCCATGGCGATGAAGCCGTTTGCCGGGTATCATATGGGCGATTACTTTGCACACTGGATCGAGATGGGCAAAAAAGTGAAGAACCCGCCTAAAATTTTTAACGTCAACTGGTTCCGTCAGGACGAGAACGGCGAATTTTTGTGGCCGGGATTCGGCGACAACATGCGCGTGCTCGACTGGATCTTAAAGCGCTGCGCCGGCACGGTCGACGCGCGAGAGACGGCCATCGGTTACGTTCCCTACGCCGACGATATCGACCTTGAGGGGCTTTCTTACGAAAAGGAGACGCTCGAGCGCATTCTGTATGTCGATAAGGCGCGCTGGCGCGCCGAGGCGGACGAGATCGGGACGTTCTACGAACAGTTCGGCGACCGTTTGCCCAAAGAACTCAACGAAAGCCTCGAAACGCTGAAAAAGAATTGTGAGGCATAAGGGGCCTTTTGAAAAAGCCGACGCTTTTCGTCCCTGCAGCTTGCGCAAGGGGTGGGAATGCAAAATAAGACGACATACCGCCGAAGGGGGCACGGATCCGTGCCCCCTTAATTTTTTTGCGGAGCGGAAAAGGGGTATGGAACGGAGACGGTTTTTCAGCTCCCGCGGTCTTCGTTCGGCGGGCAACGCGAGCCGGGGAGACAGACGGGCATGCGGAGCCGATCGCGTATGAGCCGCATAAAAATGTTATAAAGAAAAAGTTTTTGAAAATTTCGTTCACCTATGGACAAAGGGGCGCGCGGCTGGTATAATAAAGACAGCCGGGCACACACCGACGGGACCACCGCAAGGTGTGGAAAGGAGGGACGCATGCAGCTTAATCTTCTTACAATGATCGTTGTGGCGGCAGTCGTTTTGTCCGTTTCGTATGCGGCGCTCAACTATGCGCTGACCAAAAAGATAAGCGAAGGTTCGCCGCGCATGCGGGAGATCGCCGCCGCCATCCGCGAGGGCGCCGACGCGTTTTTGCGGTACGAATACAAGTTGGTCGCGCCGATCGCGCTGGGCGTGGCCGCGTTGGTGGCGCTGTTTATTGCCTGGCAGGCGGGCGTCGCCTTTTTGCTGGGCGCGGTCCTTTCGGGGGCGGCCGGGTTTGTGGGCATGAAGATCGCCACCTGCGCCAACGTGCGCGTCGCCCACGTGGCCGATCGGACGCGAAGCGTGGGCAAGACGCTGAAAGTCGCCTTTCGCGGCGGATCGGTCATGGGTTTATGCGTGGCGGGATTTGCGCTGTTCGGCATCCTCGTCGTGTATCTTTGTTTCGGCTGGGCGGGCGGCATGCTCGGATTGGACGAGGCAGGCAAGGTGGCAGAGCAGGTCAATCCCGTCACCGGGCAGAGCTACAACCTCTCCGTCATCCTCTCCGGCTATGCGTTGGGCTGCAGCGTGATCGCCATGTTCAACCGCGTGGGCGGCGGCATTTATACCAAGGCCGCGGATATGGGCGCCGACCTTGTCGGCAAGACCGAGGCCCACATCCCGGAAGACGATCCGCGCAACCCCGCCACCATTGCCGACAACGTGGGCGATAACGTGGGCGACGTAGCGGGCCTGGGCGCCGATCTGTTGGAGAGCTACGTGGGCGCCATTTTGGCCACCGTGATCCTTGCGATCGAAATTTTTGTACATACGGCGGCATTCTCTTCGCAGACGCTGCTGTTAAAGATGATGCTGTTCCCCATCGTGTTTGCGGGGATCGGGTTGATCGGCTGCATTGCGGGCATCTGCGTGCCGCTGCTCATCCGCCGCGATACGGCGCGTCCGCAGGCGCGGCTGAACCTCTCTACCTGGATCTCCGCAGGCGCGGCGCTGGTCGGCGGCTGCGTGCTGAGCGTGCTGCTGTTCGGGGAGGAGACGGAGCTGGCCGCCGCCAAATTGCGCGCGGGACCGATCACGCCGTGGATCGCCTCCGCCATCGGCATCGTGGCGGGCATCCTTATCGGGATCGTCTCGGAGTACTATACGGGCGATCGCTATAAACCCACCCGCAGGATCGCCGCCGCCAGCCGCGGCGGGCCCGCGCTCACCATAACAAGCGGCATGGCAACGGGGATGATCTCTTGTCTGCTGCCCGTGCTTATTTTGGGCGCGGCGGTATTTGCCTGCTGCGCGGTGGGGGGCATGTACGGGGTCGGCTGCGGCGCCATGGGCATGCTCTCGTTTGTGGCGGCCACCGTGTCGGTGGATACCTACGGCCCCATCAGCGACAACGCGGGCGGCATTGCCGAGATGAGCGGGCTGGATCCCGAGGTGCGCGTCATCACCGATACGCTGGACAGCGTTGGAAATACCACCGCCGCCATCGGCAAGGGGTTTGCCATCGGTTCGGCGGCGCTGGCCACCATGTCGATGATGAGCAGCTATTTATATGCGGCCGCCGACAAGGCGCTTACCCAAACGCTGTCGCTGAACATTATTTCCGGCGACGTGCTGGTGGGGGCGCTGCTGGGCGCCGCGCTGCCCTTCTTGTTCAGCGGGCTGCTCATTCATGCCGTTACGCACTCCGCGCAGAAGATGGTAAACGAGGTGCGTCGGCAATTTCACGAGATCCCCGGTCTGCTGGAGGGGACGGCAAAGCCCGACTACAAGTCGTGCATCACCATCGCCTCGCAGGGGGCGCTCCGCCGCATGATCGCCCCCGCGGCGATCGCCGTGGCCGTTCCCGTCGTGTGCGGATTTTTGTTCGGCGCGGGGTTTGTGGGCGGCATTCTCATCGGCGCCACGCTGACGGCGATCATGCTCGCCATCTATGCCGGCAACGCGGGCGGCGCGTGGGACAACGCCAAAAAGTACATCGAAAAGGGCGGCGAAGAGGGCTGCGGCAAGGGCTCGCCCGCACACGACGCGGCCGTGGTGGGCGACACGGTGGGCGATCCGTTAAAGGATACGGTCGGGCCCTCGCTGAACATTCTCATCAAGATCATGAGCACCGTTTCGCTCGTGTGTGTGGTGGTGTTCGGGAACTTTAATTTAATGAGCGCCATTCCCGGATTTTCCGGGCTGTTCGGATAAGGAGCAACGATGACCGAAGACGAAAAGATCGCCCGTCTGTTTGACTTTTTAACGCAGAGCGGGTTTGCATTCGAGCGCGATTACAGCAAGGGGACCGACTCCACCTGCACGCAGATCTACCGCTTTAAGCAGAATGCGGCAAATTATTTGGAATTTCGCGTGCTGAGTGAGCGCGAGCGCGGCCTGGTGGTGTGCGTCGGCGGCGAAAAGCGCTTTCCTTCGCTGGAAAAGCGGTACGGCGGAGCCGTCCGTGCCTGGAAGATAGGGCGCTTCTTCGGCAAGGGCGATATCTGGCAGCTGTATGCCGCCCTCTGCCGCCGCGAGATCGAAAAAACAGGCAGCCTGTTCGGACTGCGGGTGCAGGCGGCGCCGTAGCGCCGCCCGGTATCCGCCCCCCCCCGGTTCGCGCTGCGCGCCGCCCCCTTAAAACAAAGCGGCAAGGGGGATAAGAGAAGGGAGGAGCGCCGCGCCCGCCCTTCGGCCCCCTAACGCCGATAAGGCGGGACGCCCGGTTCCGAGCCTTGTCCCTTTTAACGCCGGGAGCGGAGGTCCGCATCTCGCCCCCCCCTTAAAATGCCCGACGGAGCGGTAAGGGGGGCTTTTTTTGCTCTCCAACGCCGCAGACGTTACGGGGCCCCGCAGGGGCGGGGGCTAATGAACAAGGGCGCCCCTTTAAAACAAAAAGGGGCGCGGGGGAGCCCCCCTGCCCCATACCGCCCGGAAAAGGACGTCGGTTTTTACTTGCGCAGATAAACGCGCGGATCGCCCCCGCCGCTACATCACCACGATATTTTTATCGGAGAACAGCGCTTTTAGTTCGGGCGGGAAGTTGTCGTCTGTGATCAGAACGTCGATATCTTCCACATGCGCAAAGGTGTACGGCATGATCTTGCCGATCTTGGAGCTGTCGAGCATCATATACGTCGCCTGTGCCTTGGCGCGTGCAAGCTTCAGCAGGTCGGCCTCTATCTGCGCTCCGCAGGAAAAGCCGTTTTCCGGCGTAAAGGCCGAGGCGGAGATGACGGCAAGCTCAAAATTCGTGTTGTCGAAGTAGGCCTTTGCCACGGGCGAGGCCGTGGAAAGATTTTCCTTCATTACCTGCCCCCCCAGCATGGTCACGTTCAGGTTTTTCTTTTGCGACAGCTCTATGGCCACCGCCAGCCCGTTGGTAAACACGTGCAGGTTTTTATCGGGCAGTTCCTTGGCAAGATACATCGCCGTGGTGCCGCCGTCCATGAACAGCGAGCAGTTTTCGTCGATCAGGCTTGCCGCCTTTTGGGCGATCTTGATTTTTTCGTCGGTGTGGATGACCGTCTTTTTGGTGTACGGCTCGCCCGAGACCTTTTGCACCTCTTTCACCGACATGGCCCCGCCGCGCACGCGGATGATGCGGCCCTCTTGTTCCAATTGGAAGAGGTCGCGCCGCAGCGTCATCTGCGATACGGCCGGGAAAAACTCGTCTAACTGTTCCAGCGTAAGTTTTCCGCGCTTATCCAGCAGCTCGGCAATTTCTTCTATGCGTTCCCGTTTCATGTTACCCTCCATGTAAAATTTTAACATATTTTTTGAAAAAAAGCAAGTAAAGCGTGCAAATTTTTTCATAAAATTGCAAAGCAATGGCGAAAACCAAAAAATTTTAACAGAACTTTCCAACAAATTGATAAAACATTTCACAATAACGATTGCAAAGCGAACAACTATTATATGCGGCGCCGCGGCGTTTTGCAGCGGAGAACGCTTGCGTTTTTTTTGCGGCAGTGCTATAATTTTTTTATGAGACCATCGTATATCGAGGCATTGGACGAATATTTTTGCGCACACTTTTCCGACTATGTGCGGCTGAGCGCGCTGGAGGGGTACGTCATGCCCGAGGTGCTGTATGTCGCCGAGGACGGCAATGTCGCCCGCCGCGATTCTTCGTGCATGCGGCTGTGCCGTCAGTCCGATCCCGCGGCCCTGCTGCAGCGGCTGAAAGAGGGGTTTGTAGACGCCTCGTTCAGCTTTTCGTTTTCCTTCCCTTCGCCCGTCGATCGTCTGGCCGATCGGTTCCGCAAGCACACCTTCGCCAAATTGCTGCCGGGGGCATTGCAGCGCTGCGGCGAAACGGTGCAGAGTGCGGGGGAGAAGCTGGAGATCGATCCCTTCTTTTGGAAAAAGATCGCCAAGGGGGCGCTGTATCCCGAAAAGAACACCGTTCTGGCGCTGGCGCTCGTCTGCCGCATGCAGACGGCGGATACGCAAAACCTGCTTTCGGTGTGCGGGTTTACGCTGGACGCCGAGAGCGTGTGCGACGTGGTGGTGCGCTATCTGTTGGAGCAGAAGATCTTTAATCCCGAAATGCGCGATGCCTGCCTGGCGGAATACCGTCTGACGCATCTGCCTATCCGCCGTCCGGGAGCGGCGGAGCCCCCCTTGCCCGAAAGGGGCGTTGACGGGAAGCCGTCCGAAAAAGCTTGACAAGCGCCGCCTCCGCGGTGTACAATATTCAAGATCATACGCATATCGTTTGCCGAGAACGGAAAAGAGTATGCCGCCGCCGCCGCGCAGAGAGGGGAACGCCCTGCTGAAAGTTCCCTGCGGGGGCGCGGAGGAAGGTGCGTTTCGTTCGTCACAGGCCGGGGCAATGCCCGCGGCGGTCCGCCGTTACCGGACGCAACGAGGGGAGTCTTCCCGAAATAAAGTGGAACCGCGCACGGGCGCCTTTATACCAAGGGTATAGGGGCGCCTTTTTTACGGGCGGGTTCCGCGGGGCGGCGTCCCGTCGGCGCGGAGCGTCTGCGGCGCGGCTTTTTGCACCTGCGTGCGCGCTGCGGCGTATATATGCAACGGACGCGGCCGATCGGCGCGAACGCAGATAAAACAGATCAAAGAGAAAAGGGAGGGATCGGGCGATGTTTTTTTCCCGACTGCGCAAAGATATCGCCGCGGCAAAGCAAAACGACCCCGCGGCGCGCAACAAGTTTGAGATATGGCTCACCTATTCGGGCGTGCACGCGCTTTCGTGGCACCGCTGGGCCAACTTTTTGTACCGTATACGCCTGAAGCTGCTGGCGCGCGCCACGTCGCAGTGGGCAAAATTTTTAACGGGCATCGAGATCCACCCCGCCGCAAAAATTGCCCCGGGCGTGTTCATCGACCACGGCGCAGGCGTCGTGATCGGCGAAACGGCCGAGGTGGAGGAGGGCGTGGTCATCTACCAGGGCGTTACGCTGGGCGGCACGGGCAAAGAAAAGGGCAAGCGCCACCCCACCATCCGGCGCAACGCCGTCATTTCCAGCGGCGCCAAGGTATTGGGCGGGTTCACCGTGGGCGAGGGCGCGCGCATCGGCGCCGGCGCCGTGGTGTTAAAGGAGGTGCCCCCTTACGCCACGGTAGTGGGCGTGCCGGGGCGGGTGGTACGCGTCAACGGCGAAAAGACGCAGGACCTTTTGCCCGAAAAGGAAGATCCCATGCTGCGCGAGGTGTGCGCCCTGCGCGAGCGGGTGTACGAGCTGGAAGACCGACTGGAGGCCGTCTGCGCGCGCATTTCGCGCGACGAGGCCGCGGCGGCCGCCGCACAGGAGGCGGACGATACAAAAAACGGAGGACCCCATGAAAATTTATAATTCGCTCACAAGACGCAAAGAGGAGTTTGTCCCGCTGGAGGCGGGCAAGGTAAAAATGTACGCGTGCGGCATCACCGTTTCGGGCGAGGCGCACATCGGGCACGCCTTTCAGGCCATTTTGTACGATATTTTCCGCAAGTTTCTCGAAAAAAAGGGATACCGCGTAACGTACGCCCGCAACTATACCGACGTGGACGACAAGATCATTGCGCGGTCGAAAGAGACGGGCATCCCCGCCGACGTGTACGCCGAACAGATGATACAAAAGATCGACGCCGTTATGAAGCGCGCGGACGTGGGCGAGCCCACCGTATGGCTCAAGGCGACGGAGAATATCGGCAACATCATTGCGTTCATTCAGGGGCTGATCGCGGGCGGACATGCCTACGCCGCCGCCAACGGCGACGTGTACTTCGACGTAGATACCTTCCCCGCCTACGGGCAGCTCTCCGGCCGCTCGAAGGAGGACATGCTGGACGGCGTGCGCGTGGAAAACGACGAGGAGAAGCGGCATCCGTACGACTTTGCGCTATGGAAGGCCGCAAAGCCCGGCGAGATCAGTTGGGATTCGCCGTGGGGCAGGGGGCGGCCGGGCTGGCACATCGAGTGCTCCGCCATGAACCGTGCCGCGTTCGGCGACCAGATCGATATCCACGGCGGCGGCCGCGACCTTATCTTTCCCCATCACGAAAACGAGATCGCACAGAGCGAGGCGCTCACGGGCAAACGGTTTGCAAAGTATTGGATGCATAACGGGCTCATCAAGGTCAACGGGCAAAAGATGAGCAAGTCTTTGGGCAACAGCCTGCTGCTTTCCGATCTGTTGGATAAGTTTTCGCCCGACGCGTTAAAGTTTGCCCTGCTCTCCGCCAGCTATCGCGGCGACGTAAACGTCACCGACGCGCTGTTCCCCTCCGCCGAGGCGCACATCGCGCGTTTCTATTCCCTTATCGCCCGTGCGGAGGCGGCGTTCCCCGCGGAGCACGGCGGGGAGGAGGAGATCGATAAAAAGTTCGACGCCGCCATGTCGGACGACTTCAACACGGCGCTCGCTCTTGCCGATCTTTACGGGTATTTCAAGGAGGCCGCCCGCCTGCTCGACGAAGGGGACGCCCGCGCCCGCCGCATCACCAACCAAGTGCGCGAGACGTATTCGCTTTTGGGGCTCTTCAAGCTCGATCCCGCCGAATACCGCAGACGGTACGAAAAGCAGGAGGAGATCCCCGCAGACGTGCTCGCCGTCGCCGAGGCGCGCAAGGCCGCCCGCGCCGAAAAAAATTGGGCGAAGTCGGACGAGCTGCGCGAGACGTTAAAACAGATGGGCTACGCCGTCAAAGACGGCAAAGAGGGCTACGCGCTCACAAAACTGTAAGGCCGTGCCCGCGGACAAGGGGCGCGAAGCGTGCTCCGCGCGCCGCGGTTTGTGCGGAAAGGTCGTGCGGAAAAATGTGCGTCCGCGCGCAAAAAGCGTTTGACAAACGTCCGCGCGCCGACTACAATTACTTCGATAAAACGAGAGGTCTTCATCATGAATATCACATCCAAACAGCTGCGCGAACGCTGGCTTACATTTTACGAGGGGAAGGGCCACGTCAACGTGGGCGCCGTATCGCTGATCGGCGACGGCTCCACGGGCGTCATGTTCAACGTGGCGGGCATGCAGCCGCTCATGCCCTATCTTCTGGGCAAGCCGCACCCCCTGGGCAAGCGCCTGTGCAACGTGCAGGGCTGCGTCAGAACGGTGGACATCGAATCGGTGGGCGACGAATCGCACTTCACCTTTTTCGAAATGATGGGCAACTGGTCGCTGGGCGACTACTTTAAAAGGGAAAAGACGGCCTGGACGTACGAACTGCTGACGCAGGTGTTCGGGCTGGACGGCAAAAAGCTGTGCTCCACCGTGTTCGAGGGCAACGAATCCGCCCCCCGCGACGAGGAGACGGCCGCCCTGCTGCAGGGGCTGGGCATCGCGCCCGATCATATTTTTTATTTGCCGAAGTCCGATAACTGGTGGGAGCTCGAGGGTACCGTGGGCACCCCCTGCGGGCCGGACAACGAATGGTTTTACCCCATCCATGCGGCGGGGGACGCGCCCGTCTTCCCCGACGATTACGTGGAGATCGGCAACGACGTGTACATGCAGTACCGTAAGACGGAGGGGGGCTACGTGCCGCTGGAAAACAAAAATGTGGATACGGGCTTCGGGCTCGACCGCATGCTGCTGTTTTTGAACGGTTTGACCGACGGCTATAAGACCGACCTCTTCTCCGGGGCGATCGCCGTGCTGGAGCGGCTCACCCAAAAGCGTTACGACGAGGACCCCGCGGCGCGCAAAGCCATGCGCATCGTGGCCGATCACACGCGCACCACCGTCATGCTCATCGGCGACCAACGCGGCATCGTTCCTTCCAACACGGGTGCGGGCTACATTCTGCGCCGCCTGATGCGGCGCGCCATCCGCTACTGTCGGCAGCTGGGCGTGGAACCGGCGGCCACCATGTGCGCCGCGGCGGAGGTATTTATCGGCGAAGTGTACGGCGAGGCCTATCCGCTGCTCGTCGAAAAGAGGGAATATATCCTCGACGAGATCAAAAAAGAGGCCGAGCGCTTCGAGGCCATGCTCGAAAAGGGCATGGCGGAGTTTGAAAAGTGCGTCGGCGGCATCGCCCGCAAAAACGCCTTTATGGCGCAGAAGGATCCTTCCTATGTGGCGGAAACGGTCATCGGCGGCAAGCAGGCCTTCCGCCTGTACGATACGTACGGCTTCCCGCTGGAGCTTACGCAGGAGCTGGCGGCGGAACGCGGGCTCTCGGTGGACGCGGCGGGGTTCGACGCGGCCTTTAAAGAGCATCAGGAAAAGAGCCGCGGCGACTTGCACGCCGGCGAGGCAAAGGGCGGGCTGGAGAGCCATTCGCAGCAGGCCGTCCGCTATCATACGGCGACCCACCTTTTGAACGCGGCGTTAAAACAGGTGCTCTCGCCCGACGTCAACCAAAAGGGCAGCAACATCACCGACGAACGCATGCGTTTCGACTTCAACTTCCCCCGCGCCATGACGCCCGAAGAGGTGCAGGCGGTGGAGGCGCTGGTCAATCGCAAGATCGAAGAGGATATCCCCGTCGTGTATCGGGAGATGTCGCTGGACGAGGCGCGCAAAGAGCACTTTGTTGGCGTATTCGACGCAAAGTACGGCGACATGGTAAAGACGTATTCCATCGGTGAATTTTCCAAAGAGATGTGCGGCGGGCCGCACGTCGCGCACACCGGCGAGCTGGGACGCTTTAAAATCGTAAAGGAACAGTCTTCTTCGGCGGGCATCAGAAGGATCAAGGCGATCCTTGAATAGGCTCACGAATTTCTTTTCGAACGGACGAAAAGCAATTCCGTGAGGGGGAGGAGCGCCCGCGGGCACGCCTTACGGCTGATCGCGCGGTTTTCCTCGCCGCCGCTTTTTTGGCAACATTTTCGCACGCGGCGGCTTCACCTTTCCGCATAAGCCGATGGGGCGGGAAATTGAGTCCCGCGGCGCAAAAGCGCGGTTTTGCTTTCGGCGAAATTTTAGCCCTTATCCCCGTCCTCCCCGCGTAAGGGAGAGCGCCGAACGAAGTGAGGCGGGAGGGTTGTCAAAATCGACCGCGCGGCGGAACGGCGCGGTGTTCCTTGCGGTGCGATCGGTAGCGGATCCGCGAAGTTTCTCGCGCAAAGGCGCGACAACGCCCCGCGAAAAAGGGGGCGCGGGCAAGCCTTCGGGCCGACCGCGCCGTCCTTCCCGCAAACCGCGCGGACAGCCCACGGGGATCCGCTGCGCAGAGGCGCGGCAGGCGCAAAAGGAGACCGGCATGACAGAGCTTGAAAAGATGAAGGCGGGGCAGCTTTACGACTACTCCGACCCCGAAATTTATGCGGCGCACGTGCGCGCCGTGGAGCTGTGCGACGAATACAATGCGACGACGCGCACGCAGACGGCGGAGCGCGAGCGCATCCTGCGGCAGTTGTTCGGGTCGCTCGGGGCGTGTCCCGTGGTCGAAAAAAACATCCGCGTCGATTACGGGTTCAATCTGCACGCGGGCGACAAATTTTTTGCCAATTACGACTGCGTGTTTTTGGACTGCGCCCCCATTACGTTCGGCGACAACGTGTTCATTGCTCCCCAATGCGGCTTTTATGCGGTCAACCACCCGTTCGAGGCGGCCTTGCGCAACCGCGGCGTGGAGTACGGCAGACCCATTTGCGTGGGCAGCAACGTGTGGTTCGGCGGCGGCGTAAAGGTGATGCCGGGGGTCACCATCGGATCCAACGTCGTCATCGGCGGGGGCAGCGTGGTGGTAAAGGATATCCCGTCGGACAGTCTTGCGGTGGGCAATCCCGCGCGCGTGGTCAAAAAATTGCCGCCGTTGGAAGAATAAACGGCGTATTTCGAAAAAACAGGGCGCTTCGGCGCCTTTTTTCAGCCGTTCCGCATGAAAAAAATTTTTTTCTTTTTTCCGTAAAATCTTAAAAAAAGCAACGCAAAACAGCTTGACGGACGCAAAGGGAAGGCCTATAATGAAGGGGTAAACGGTGAAAAAGCCGCTTCGCACGCACGTTTGCCCCGTTGCGCGGCGTTGCGGAAAAAATTACGACACAGTGCATTCAAGGAGTCAGAGACTTATGAAAACCTACATGGCAAATGCGCGCACGGTCGAGCGCAAGTGGTATGTCGTCGACGCGGAAGGCGTTCCGCTCGGCAGACTTGCCTCTAAGGTTGCGGCCATCCTGCGCGGCAAAAACAAACCCGTCTTTACGCCGAACGTCGATACGGGCGACTTTGTGATCGTCGTCAACAGCGACAAGGCGCTTCTTACGGGCAAAAAACTCGAAGACAAGTTCTACCGCTATCATACGGGCTATATCGGCGGCTTAAAAGAGGTTGCCTACGGCAAACTCATGGCCGAGCGCAGCGATCTGGCCGTATACGAGGCGGTCCGCGGCATGCTCCCCAAAAATTCGCTGGGGCGGCAAATGATCAAAAAGCTGCGCGTTTATAAGGGCGCAGAGCACAATCATGCGGCGCAAAAACCCGAAGCGCTCAAAGTATTCTGAGGTGAGGTGACGGTATGGCGAAAGCGAATTTAAAAAAGAAGTTGCAGTTTTGGGGCACCGGCAGAAGAAAAAAGGCCATTGCCCGCGTCCGCCTCATTCCCGGCGGCAGCGGCGCGATCGTGATCAACGACCGCACGCTGGAAGATTATTTCCCCATGGGGACCAATCAGTACGTTGTAAAGCAGCCCCTTGTTGAGGTTTCGGCCGAAGGCAAATACGACGTGCTTGTAAATGTTATCGGCGGCGGATTTACCGGCCAGGCCGGCGCCATTCGCCTGGGCATTGCCCGCGCTCTGCTGCAGGCCGAGCCCGAAACGCGTCCCGCGCTGAAAAAAGCCGGTTTCCTCACGCGCGATCCCCGCGCCAAGGAACGCAAAAAGTACGGTCTTAAAAAGGCGCGCCGCGCACCGCAGTTCTCCAAGCGTTAACGGCACACAAAAGGCCCCGCATCGGCGGGGCTTTTTTGCTGTCCGCAGTTGCGGCGCTTTTTTTGCGCGGGCGCGCGGGGCGGCTATTTGTTTTGGTCGATCTTTTTGCTGAGCGCCTCGTGACGGGACAAAAAGGCGTCGATGGCGGCGTTTTTTTTGTCCGTCTCCGACGGCAGGCCGTGGGCGGCGATGGGGCGATCCGTCCCATCGCCGCCCGCGGCGTTCTCGGCGCTTCCGGCTGCGCCGTCCTCTGCGGCCGAGAGCGCGGAAAGCGCGTCCAACAGCTCAAAAATGCCGAATTTTTCCATATTTTAACCCCCTTTTTTGCAAAATTTCTCAAAGAAAAGTACAAGTTTTGCGGGTTTTTGATTGCAAAAAGGCTTACTTTAGTATATAATAAAAGCCGTATCGTTAGAACGAAATACGGGAAAGGGATCAGAATGCGTAAATTATTCAAAAATATCGGCATCGTGGCGATCGCCGGCGTATTGGCCTGCGGCGCGGCCGCGCTTTCGGGCTGCGCGTATCGCTTTACGCCGCCTTCCGGCGGCCCCTCGGCCGACGACGCCGTGCAGTCGCAGGGCGGATTTGTCGTGCAAAAGGGGGAGTACGTCTATTTTATCAACGGCGTGCAGGCTTATACCGAAGACAACACCTACGGTTCGCCCGTCAAGGGTTCGCTGATGCGCATCCGCATGTCGGATATCGAGGCAAAGAAGAACACGGCCGAAACGGTCATCCCTTCGCTGATGACGGCGCAGGACTATTCTTCCGGTATTTTTATTTACGGCGACCGCGTGTACTACGCAACGCCCAACAACGTGGGCAACATGTCGGGCGAAGTCGACAAGACCTGGCTGGACTTTAAGAGCGCCGGGCTGGACGGCAGCGACGTCCGCGACCTGTTCCGCGTATCCGACAACGCCGTGCTGTATCGCTTTGTCGAAGTGGACGACACCGTATATGTCGTCTACGAGCAGGACGGTTCGCTCATCTCGTACAATACGTCTGCCGAAACGAGCGTTACGCTGGCGGAGGACGTAGAGGAATATGTTTTAAACAGCAACGATAAGACCGATCCTTATATCTATTACACGATGGGGGTCTCCGACGCCATGGATACCGAGGAATCCGCCATCGAATATTCGTATAACCAGGTGTACCGCGTCAGCGCCGACGCGACCGAGGCGCCTTACGAGTACACATGGGACGAGACGTATTTGGAAGAGCACGACGGCGAGGCGCCCTATGTCAACCTGGGTACGCTCGTTTTGGACGGCATCGGCCGTCAGGATCCCGTTACACAGTTCAATCGCCATGCCGACGCCGACAACGAGTCGCTGCGTCCGGCATTCGGCTACACCTATTCGCTGCGCGCCTATGCCAACGAAGGGCTCTACTTCGTGCGCACGCCCGTCGACACGGCGGGAACGGCGTCCGGTTCCTCCGGCGAGCTGTATTATCTGCCCGTTTCGTCGCTCGGCGACGAATGGGATTCCATTGCGGGCAACGGCAAAGAGGCGCTCGACATGGTGGCCGACTCCATCAAGGCGGCGGGCGACGCGGACGACGCGGCGTATTTTTACATTGAAGAGGACGCGCAGAACGGCGTAAAGCACCACTATCTCTACGTAAAGGATTCCGCGCTGTTCCGCGTGGACGTAAAGGATGACGGTGCGGCTACGGTGGCGGAGGAGCTGGAGGTCGCCTACGACGTGGGCGAGGCTACCATTGTCTCCATCGACAACACGTCCGACGATACTTACGACTACGTATACTACACGCGGTCGCAGGGCAGCGGTCTTTCGGTGGAGCGCGCCGTATACAACGGCGAAGAGGAGGATTACCGCAACCTCGTGCCCGAAGGGGAGAATCACGAGCCGTACCGCCCCGTGCGGGTGCTGGAGCTGGAGCACGCCAGCGGTTGGTATAACTACGAGTTGCTGAACGGGATCTTGTTCTTTGCCGATGCCTATGCGTTCGGCAGCACGTCATACAACTACGTCAGTGCGGTCGATCTGCGCAACGACGACGGTTCGCTGAAGAACAACGAGCAGTTAAAGGCGTTCAACGACCGCTACGGCGAGATCATGGACGACGAGGACGGCTACCTTGCCCGCCTCACCGAAGACGGCGACGCCAAGCTCTCCACGGCCATTTCGTATTATTTCTATACGGGCCAAACGCACCTGTTTGAAGAGAATATTCAAGAGGCCGTAGAAAACGGCCGCCGCGAGACCTATTTGTACAGCGAAGAAGAGCAGCAGGCCTTCCGCGATTTTGCCGCGGGCAAGGGCGACGCCGAAGCCTTTATGGACGGCGACGAATCGTACGCCGTCTACTCGTACTTTGTTACGCGCCTCGGCGAAATGAGCGAAGAGGACTGCGAGTCGCTGGACGACTATTGGAGAAACGTGTTGCAGCGCGACGCCGCGGAAGCGTCGGAAGAGACCTCGTTAGAGGCCTGGGAGTGGGCGCTGATCGGCGTTGCCATCGGTCTGGTCGTGGCCGGCGGCGTCGTTGCGGCGGTGCTGATCGTAAGAAAGCGCCGCGCCCAAAAGACCGTTTCGCACGAAGCGCGCATGGTCGTAGATACGACGGACGATCGCGACGTCGACGTATACGCCGTCCGCGAAGAGCCGTTCGGCGCGGAGGATCCTGCGGCGGAGGGACCCGCGGAAGCGCCCGAGGTGCCGTCTGTCGAGAAGTCTGCCGAAGAGCCCGCCGGGGACGGGCAGGACGAACAACCCGAACAGTCATAATCGTTGATGGGGCGGCCGCAAGCGGCTGCAAAAGGCGGCGCTTTCCGCAAAATGCGGAGAGCGCCGCCTGTCTGTTTTGCGGGGTGCGCGGGGCGCCCGGGCGCTCTGTGACGAAAAAAATTTGCAAAACGCACGTTTTTTTGCAAAACGCATAAAAAAACAGTTTACAAAAAAAATAAATACTAATATAATTTATTAGCCTGCGCACCGACGTATACCGTGCGGGGCGGGAGGGGAAAACATGGTGCGTTATATGAAGTGTCCGCGCTGCGAACTCAATTATATCGACGCGGAAAAACAGGAGTATTGCGACGTCTGCCTGAAAGAGATGAAGGGCATTCCGACTGACGCCGACGAAATAGAGGAATCGGAAGAGGATATGCCCACGGAACTTTGCCCCGTGTGCGGCGAAAACATGATGCGCGCAGGGGAAAAGATGTGCGACGAGTGCAAAAAGAAGGCGGAGTACGAGGAAGAGGAGCCCGATCCCGAAGAGGACGACGAGTGGCGGGAGTACCTCGACGACGATACGGACGCCGAGCTCGACCAGGAGATCGGCGAGATCGACGAGACGTTCGACGAGGAGTTCGACGACGAACAAGAGGCGGAGGACGAGGAGTACGAGGGCGACGACGAGGAGGACCTCGACTATGTTACGGGCGACGAAATTTACACGCTGACGGACGACGACGAGGACGAGGACGAAGACGAATCCGATCGGGACGACGATTTTTAACGCCGCCCGCAGGGATGTTGTGCATATTGTACGGCGGGCGCGCTTACGGCGCGCCCGCCGCTTTTTAACGAGTCTTTCGCCCTTTCGGCAAGCCGCGGCTGTCCGCGGGCGGGGACGTCGGGGCGTGGAGCGCGTAAGGGGCGCAAAGGGCAAACATGGCAAATCTCTTTCAGAAGATCGCGGCGTGGGTGCGCCGTTACGACGAGACGCATCAGTTCACCTGCGACGTCTGCGGCCGTGAGGTGTTTGAAAACGAGCGCATCTGTGCGGAATGCCGCAAGGCGCTGCCCTGGAACGACGGCGCCGTCTGCCCGCTGTGCGGGCGGCGCGTAAGGGAGGAAGGGGTCTGCGCCGAATGCAAGCGCAAGCCCCTTTCGGTAAAGGCGGCGCGCTCCGCATTGCTGCACGAGGGCGAGGGGGCAAGGCTGGTGCTGCGCTTTAAACGGGGCGAACGGTATCTGCGGCGCGCGCTCGCCGACCTGCTGGAACCGCTGCTGCGGTCGGCGTTTCCGCAGACGGACGAGTTGACCTTTGTGCCCATGACCGTGCGCGCGCAGCGCCGCCGCGGGTATAACCAGTCGCAGCTTTTGGCGGAGGAACTGGCCGCGCGCAGCGGGCTGCCGTGTACGGCGTTTGCCGTAAAGCGGCGCGATACCGCGCAGCAAAAGACGCTCTCCCGCCGCCTGCGCGAGGAAAATTTGGCGGGTTGCTTTTTTGTGACGCAGCGTGCCGCGGTCCGCGGGAAGCGCGTTACGATCGTGGATGATACGCTTACCACGGGCGCAACGGTCAGCGCGCTGGCGTCGGCGCTGCTGCGCGCCGGGGCGGCGGAAGTGTGCGCGCTTACGGTGACGAGCGTGGAAGATAAGCACCCTTACGGGACGGTTCCGCCCGAAGCGCGCAAGAGAGGAACGCGCGGAAAAACCGGGCGCCGTGAAAAAAAGGCTTCCGATCGGACGGAACGGGAATAAGACGGTTTTGGCGGCCGCCGCGAGCAACAGCTCGCGGCGGCCGCTTTTTTTGTGTAAGCGCCGCTTTCCGCGGTCGCCGCGGGGCGGCACGGTCCGCGCGCTCTCCCCGTACAGGGGGCAAAACCATGCCGCGCAAGAAAAAGCGACCCTTCCGTCTTGCTTTCGGCAAGCCACCTCCCCTTACAAAGGGGAGGCAGGGGAAGGGGGCGCCTTTGCGGGGAGCCGTGCCGCGCAGGAAAAAGCGACCCTTCCGTCTTGCTTTCGGCAAGCCACCTCCCCTTACAAAGGGGAGGCAGGGGAAGGGGGCGCCGAACGGAGAGAGGCGGGAGGGTCGCAGCACCCAAATCGGAAAAACGGCATGCCGCGTCGTCGGCCGCGCATATCCCGCCCGTGCGCCGCATAGGGTAGTATTGCCTGCGGGGCGGGCGGCGGATTCCGTCCGCCAAAGCCGATCGGGCGGCGGGGCATTCGACGAAAGGCGCCAAACTTCGCGCCGATCGGTCAAATTTTTTTGTCGCCCGTATTTTATCATAAGGATGTTGCGCGATGCGGTTTATCACAATACGGTTAAAAGCGATTTTGACGGCGGCGGCGCTGGGGGCGGCGCTGGTGTGCGGCGCAATGTTCGCCCGCGCGACGGACGCCGGGGCGGTGTATTGGAGCGGCGCCCGCTCCCTGCCCGTGTACAGCGTGGAGCGCGACGATAAAAAAATTGCCCTCACCTTCGACTGCGCGTGGGGCGTCGACGCAACGGACGCCATTCTTGCACATTTAGAGGAGGCGGGCGTGCGCGTCACCTTCTTTGCCGTACAGTTCTGGGTGGAAAGGTATCCGGACTATGTAAAAAAGATCGACGCGGCCGGGCACGAGCTGGGTACGCACGGCGCGACCCATTCGTACATGTCCCGCCTTTCGGAGGGGGAGATCCGCGCCGAACTTACCGCGTCGTCGCAGGCCATTGCCGTGCAGACGCAAAAGCCGGTAACACTGTTCCGTCCGCCCTACGGCGACTACAACGACCGCCTCATCGACACCGCCAACGATATGGGGCTGCTGCCCGTGCAGTGGGACGTGGACTCGCTGGATTGGAAGGACCTCTCCGCCGCAGAGATCGTTTCGCGTGTGGTCCCGCGCGTGCGGAGCGGGTCGATCATCTTATGTCACAATAACGGGCTGCATACGGCCGAGGCGCTCCCCGCCATGATCGATGCCCTGCGCGCCAAGGGGTACGTCTTTGTGCCCGTGGGCGAGCTTGTGTACCGCGGCAATTATACGATCGACGGCACGGGGCGGCAGCAGCCGAAGGGCGGCGCATAACAAAAAACGGGAAAAACTTGGGAGGTATATATGGATCACAGTGCAGAAAAAAACAACCGGGTCTTTTTAATGGGTGAGATCGTCTCGGAGGCGGAGTTTTCGCACGAGGTGTACGGCGAAGGGTTTTACGAGCTGTACGTAAAGGTGATGCGGCTTTCGGGGCAGGCCGATGTGTTGCCCGTCACCGTTTCGGAGCGGCTGATCGAGGGACACGACTTAAAGGTGGGCAGCACCATATGTGCGTTGGGGCAGTTCCGCAGCTACAACAAGCTGGAGGGCGGCCGCTCGCGGCTGATGCTTACGGTATTCGTGCGCGAGCTGATCGGGAACGACGGGGCGCAGAACCCCAATTCCATTGTGCTTTCGGGGTATATCTGCAAGCCGCCCGTGTACCGTACCACGCCCTTTAACCGCGAGATCGCCGATCTTCTGGTGGCGGTAAACCGTGCCTACAACAAGTCCGACTACATCCCCTGTATCGCGTGGGGGCGCAACGCGCGCTTTGTGCAGACGCTTAAGGTGGGGGACCGGATCGCGCTTTCGGGGCGCATCCAAAGCCGCGAATACACCAAGCGCCTCTCGGAGACGGAGGCCGTTACCATGACCGCGTACGAGGTATCCGTCTCCAAGTTGGCGGCCTTTGACGACGACGAAAACTTTGATCTGGACGGGGAGTTCGATTTGTACGCCGCGCCGTCGCATGTGCAGTCGTGATCATCGGGGAATGCGCGCGGATGCGCGCAGAAAAGCGGGCGCCGCAGGGGCGCGGCCGCGGATACGGAATACGTACAAAAAGGGGACGCCGCGGCTGCGGCGTCCCCTTTGGATGTTGCGGGACGGATCGAGGTGCGTTAGAAGGCCGTTTTTTGGGTGAGGAAGGCGATAACGCCGTCGGCGTCCAGGCGGATCTGCTCCATTGTGTCGCGGTCGCGCACGGTCACGGTGCCGTCCTCCAGCGTTTGGAAGTCGACGGTAAGGCAGTAGGGCGTGCCGATCTCATCCTGACGGCGATAGCGCTTGCCGATGGACCCCGCCTCGTCGTAGGCGACGAGGAAGTGCTTTTTCAGCTTGCCCAGCAATTCTTTTGCGGGATCCGCAAGATTCTTCTGCAGGGGCAGCACGGCCGCCTTGTACGCGGCCAGCGCGGGATGAAAGCGCATGACGTTGCGCACTTCGCCGTTTTCCAGCGTCTCCTCGTCATATGCTTCCGAAAGCACGGCCAGCATCAGGCGGTCTGCGCCGATGGAGTACTCTATGACGTAAGGGATATAGCGTTCCTGCGTTACGGGGTCTACATAGGTCATCGACTTGCCGGAATATTCCTGGTGCCGCGAGAGGTCGTAGTCGGTGCGGTTATGGATGCCGTTGAGCTCGGACCAGCCCATGGGGAAATCGTACTGGATATCGCACGCCGCCTTGGCGTAGTGCGCCAGCTTGTCGTGGTCTTTAAAGCGCAGGTGTTCGGGATCAAAGCCCAGATCCAGCAAAAATTGCCAGGCGCGCTGTTTAAATTGCGCGTAGTAGTCGCCGTCCGTACCCTCCTTGCAGAACCACTGGTGCTCCATCTGCTCGAATTCGATGGTGCGGAAAATAAAGTTGCCGGGTGTGATCTCGTTGCGGAAGGCCTTGCCGATCTGCGCGATCCCGAAGGGCACCTTGGCGCGCGTGGTGCGCTGTACGTTTAAAAAGTTTACAAATTCGCCCTGCGCCGTCTCGGGCCGCAGATATATTTTGTTTTGACTTTCGTCCGTTACGCCGCGGCTGGTTTCGAACATTAAATTAAAGGTGCGAATGGGCGTCCAGTTGCATTTGCCGCAGATGGGGCAGCATACGTGGTGCTCGGCAATGTATGCCTCCATTTCGTCGTTGGTCATCAAATCGGGGTTTACCCTGCCCTTGGAGTGCGCTTCGATCAAATTGTCGGCGCGGTGGCGGCTTTTGCACTCCTTGCAGTCCATTTTGGGATCGGAAAAGGACGCCGTGTGCCCGCTGGCTTCCCACACGCGCGAGTTCATTAAAATGGCCGCGTCCAGGCCGTACGAGTTTTCGCTCTCCTGTACAAAGCGCTTCCACCAGGCGCGCTTTATGTTGTTTTTGATTTCTACGCCCACGGGGCCGTAGTCCCAGGTGTTGCCCATGCCGCCGTAAATTTCGCTGCCGGGGAAAATGATCCCCCGCGCCTTGCACAGCGCAACCAGCTTATCCATTGTAACCGCTCTCTTTGCCATAGCCGTAGTCCTTGTTCTTATTTTTTTCTCAAATATTATACTCTATAATTTTCGGAATGGCAAGCGAAAACCCCACGAATTTTCAGCGCAGCCGAGAAGGACATCCGCAGCCTGCGCGAAAACGCTGATTTACGATACAGACTGATATAGACTATTTTAAGAGAGTTCCGTAGATCAAATCGGAACAGAAAAATGCACGCGCGCCCGATGGAAATCGGGCGCGCGTGCGTAGGTTACGCAATTCTTGTGCGTATTTTCAGGGGAACGCAAGAGTTATTTTCGGAAAGAGACAATGTTGTATCTTCCGAACAGTTTTTTCTTGAAGATGTACGTTTCGTCTCCGCTGGAGGAAACCTGCATGATATTATCGCCGTAATCGAGATAAATTTCCGTTTTATCGCTGACGACGACGCTTTTTCTTTCGCCGGGTTTGACTTCGAGATGCAGTTTGGTAAACCCGCTTCTCAGGTAGGATATCCGCTCGTATTGGGTGGCATTGAGGCTCAAAATTCCGGTTGCCTTCCTGTAATCATATTGATAGACGCGAACGATGGCTTTTACGCCCGCTTCCACAGAGACGGTGATCTTCCTGCCTGCGGTTTTACCCGAGGGGAGCGTGGGCGGATTGACGATCTGAGTGCCTGCATTGTACCAGCGTTGTTCGTTGCATTTGGTGAGGACGGTTTTGGGCGCGAATTTGATCGTCGCGCTGCTGCTCGACGAGGGATTGTAAAAGCAGACAGCCTCCTCGCCGATGATCTTCACGGATGCAGGGATGTAGAGGAATTGCAAATCGGTAAATTTTCCGAAGTAGTCGAGCGCATGATCGGGAATTTCAGTGAGTCCTTCGGGCAGGTAGAGCGCATGAGCGCCAAGCGCCTGCCGATAGAGAAAGAGACTGACTTCTTTGACGCGCTCGCCTTCGATTTTATCGGGGATGTGCAGTTCTGTTGTATCGTCGATTTTTTTGGTGTAAGCGCACACATAGGCGCCGTCTTCGCCAAGAACGTAAATATATCCGTCGTCGGTCTTTCCGAGCTTGCGGAATCCGCCGACAAGGATATTTTTGAACGCGCAGAAAGAGGAAGTGTATTTTTCGGGAGGGGTGTATACGGTTTCTTTTTGGTAGCAATCGCCGAAGTTTTCCTCAAATTCTGCGGCGTCGCCTTCCACGCACAGGACCTGCCTTTGTGCAAAGGCGTCAGGCTCTACCGATTGCAAAGACTTCGGCAGGATGAGTACGGGAACGGAAATATCTGCAAGGGCGTTCTTTCCGAGATCGCACAGTGACGTACAAGCCGAAAGATCGATCTTGCGGATGATTCCCTCCCGACGCGTGCCATGTTCTTCGTCGTCGCCGTCCGGTTCAAATTGGAACGCGCCCTCGCCTATGGACAAAAGGGTGGAGGGGAGGATGACTTCGTCGTAATCCACCTTGGAGAAAACGTGATCGCCGAGCGCGACGACGCCTTCGGGAACTTTGATTTTTTTGAGCTTGCCGTTGTATTTGACGAGCGTGCCGTCTTCGATCACGAAAAAGCGGTTGATCTCGTCTTGATGCAGATGGACGGTCTGCGCGTTGATATTGGTTGTCTGGGAAATGTTTGCGGTGACGTTTGTCTGGCGGTAGTAATTGTTGACGGCCTTTTCCGTGATGAACGCTGTGCCGCAATGTGGGCAGATGCCCGCCTCGTGCGTGCTGTCTACTTCGATGTTTGCGCCGCACTGTGTGCATTTCGCTGGAATCAGTGGCATGTTTTTCTCCCTTTGCGGTATTTTCGTTGAGACGAGCTGTGGCATCGGTCATTCGGACGAATGCCCGATGCATTGTTTAGAGTATAATATATTTTGGCTGTGAAGTCAAGATTGAAATGAAAAAATAAAGCGAATTTCTCAAAGATAGTTTAAAAAAAAGAGCGGCCATGGGGTCGAACGGGAGAATTTTTGAAGCGTCAAGACGGCGGAAACGGCATCGGGCGCGGCGGAGAATTCCGCCGCGCCCGCATTTCTTCACAATTTTTGCGAATGTAGTCTGAAACGGTATCATTTTTCGTGAAAATGTGTTATAATCATGGCAAACTACCACATCGGATAAATTTCGGACAGGAGTGAGTTATGGCGGAAGCCTGCAATTTTATTGAACAGATCGTGGCGGAAGATCTCGCCTCCGGGAAGATCGGGGCCGTGCAGACGCGCTTTCCGCCCGAGCCGAACGGCTATCTCCACATCGGGCATGCCAAAAGCATGTTCGTCAATTTCGGCATTGCCGAAAAATTCGGCGGCAAGTGCAACCTCTTTTTCGACGACACCAATCCCAGCAAAGAGAAGACGGAGTATGTCGAGGCCATTAAGCGCGATATCGCCTGGCTGGGGTATCATTGGGCAAAAGAGGTGTACGCCTCGGACTTTTTCGATGACATTTATGCGTTTGCCGAACGATTGATCGCCATGGGCAAGGCATATGTGTGCGACCTTTCGCCCGAGGAGATCAAGGCGACGCGCGGCACGCTGACCGAGCCGGGGACCGAAAGCCCCTATCGCAACCGTTCCGTCGAAGAAAATTTGCAGCTCTTCCGTGAGATGCGGGCGGGAAAATACGCCGACGGCGAAAAGTGTCTGCGCGCCAAGATCGATATGTCGTCGCCCAACATCAATCTGCGCGACCCGGTCATCTATCGCATTTTGCGCGCCGCGCATCACCGCACGGGCGACAAATGGTGCATCTATCCCATGTACGACTATGCGCACCCCGTCTGCGACTATTTGCAGGGCGTGACGCATTCGCTGTGCACGCTGGAGTTTGAAGATCATCGTCCGCTGTACGATTGGGTGGGCATTACCCTGGGGTTTGACCCCAAGCCCCGCCAAATAGAGTTTGCCCGCCTGAACATGACGAACCTCGTCATGAGCAAGCGGTACTTAAAAAAGCTGGTAGAGGAGGGCAGCGTGCACGGTTGGGACGACCCGCGCATGCCCACGCTGGCCGGCCTGCGCAACCGCGGCGTCCCCGCCGCCGCCCTGCGCGATTTCTGCATGCGGGCGGGCGTCGCCAAGGCGCAGTCCGAGTGCGATATCTGTTATTTCGAGGCGATCGTGCGCGAGTACTGCAATGCGCATGCGCCCCGCGCCATGGCGGTGGTCGATCCCCTGAAGCTGACCATCACCAATTACGAGGGCAGCGAAGAGGTGGATTTCGAGGTCAACCAGCTCGATCCCGCGGCGGGCGTGCGCAAGGTGACCTTCGGCAGGCACCTGTATATCGAGCGCGGCGACTTTTCGTCGGATCCGCCGCCCAAATATCATCGGCTGAAGCCGGGCGGCGTTGTGCGGCTGAAAAACGCCTATATCGTGCGCTGCGACGAGGCGGTGTGCGACGAGCGCGGGACCGTGACCGAACTGCGGTGCACCTATCTTCCGGAGAGCCGCAGCGGGCACGATACGAGCGGCGTAAAGGCCAAGGGCGTGCTGCATTGGGTGAACGCCGAAACGTGCGTTCCCGCCGTGCTGAAACAGTACGAACATCTGCTGCGGGACGCCGATTACGCCGGGCAGGACTTTTCCGAACGCATGAATCCGGACAGCGAGCATGTGTTTGCCGCCGTGGCCGAGCCCTATTTGGCCGAGGCGGAGGAGGGGACGGCGTTCCAGCTGATGCGCACGGGGTACTACAAGACCTGCCGCGAAAACGGCGCGTTGTGCCTTTCGGAGATCGTGTCGCTGAAAGATACTTTTAACAAATAACGGGAGGAGCGGATGGAACGGATCCTACTTATCATGGCGGCCGCATTTGCGGGAGTTGCCGTGCTCGGCGCGCTGGTCTACGGTATTTTCCGCCGCTTTACGCGCGTCTCCTGGCTGTCGTGGCAGATCCTTATCGTCTTTTCCGCAACGCTGCTGCTGGGCGTGGTCGATCTGCCCGCCACCGGCTGGGTGTGCTTTGCCGTAGTGGGCGGCGCGCTGTTCGGCGTGTCGGCTTTGGTGCTGGCGGTGGGCGGCGGCGCGCGGTTCGGCATGCTGGCGCACGCCGGCAGGCCCCCCGTGTTCATCGCCGTCTGCAATCGTCTGCTGGGCGGGATCACCGCGCTGCTGAACGCCGCCGTAGGCATCGTGTGCGTGGCGGCTCCCGTGTTGGCGGCGCTGCCGTTTTTCGGCGTGCAGCCCGCGGTGCTTGCGCCGCTGTACGAAAACGCGGCGTGGCAGGCGTTTGCCGGCCGCGCGTTCGATCTGCTGCTGGTGGCCGTGTGTATGCTGCTGGTGCGGGCGGGCTACCGCATAGGGCTGGCGCGCTCGCTGTGGACGGTCCTTATGCTGGCGCTGGCGCTGGGCGCGGTGGTGCTCTCGGCTTTTTTGGCCCTTCGCGTGCCATTCCTGCGCTCGTTTGCGGGCACCATTGCGGGGACGTTCGGTCAGATGAATGCCGCCGCGGCGCAGGTGTTGGGCACGGTGATCGTGGCGCTCATCTGTTTTGCGGTGTTTCTGGTCATAATCATTCTCATCGGTCTGTTGGTCAATCTGCTGGTAAAAAAACTGCGCGGGCCGCTGGTGCTGGGCGTGATCGACGGCGTGCTGATGGCCGTCGTATTCGGCGCGCTTTTCTTTGTGCTGGTCTGCGGCGTAAACACCGGGGTGTGGTTTTTGGCCTCCGGGATGCTGACGGACGCGGCGGCCTCCGCTTCCGAGTCGCTGTTGGACGTCGCCGAGCAGGTGACGCGCGTCGGCCAAACGATCAGGTCGTTTTTGACCGCTTCGCCGCTCTCGGCTGTCCTGTATACGGGCAATCCGCTGCTCCTCGTGCTGCCGGCCGCATAAACGCGTTATCGCTGCCCATACTGTCCGGCGGAGAGGAGCATGCTGAACGAACGGGCGGAGGCGCTGCTTGCGGCGGTCAACGCGCTGTGCGAGCGCGACGCATACCGCCTGCTGGACGAGGAAGAACTGCTGGCGCAGAGCCGCGTGTCCGCAGACCGCGGCGAGCTTTCCGCGGCGCTGTCGCTGCTGCAGGAGGGCCGCTATATCGACGTGTGCTATGCGGAGGACGGCGTGTACTGCCTGCGGGTGTTGCCCGCGGGGCGCGCCTATGCGGCGCAATCGCTTACGGACGGCCTCGGCGCCGCGCGTCGGGCGCGCCGATCGGCGCTGATGTGCTTTTTGGGCGGGCTGTGCGGTGCGCTGCTGGGGGCGCTGGCGGCGTTCGGAGCCATGCTTCTCGCGCGGTGACGATATGTGGAGTGAAACGCTGAACGTGCGCGAGAGCGCGGTGATGCGCGCGCTGTTGACGCTCTCTGCCGGAAGAGAGCGTTTTTTGGTCTCGCCCGGCGAGGTGCTGGCCGTGCTGCCGGGGCGGGCCGCCTGCGACGAGCCGGGGTTGGAGCGCGTGCTGCATACGCTGGAGCTGGACGGATACCTGCACACTGTTCAAACAGACCGCAAGGGCGAAAAGACCTATGTGGTATGCCTGCGCGAAAAGGGGCTTTCGTTTTTGCGCGACGCGCGCACGGAACGCCGCCGCCTGGTGCGGCGGCTGTTGTTTACGGCGCTGTGCGGGCTCGCCTCGGCGCTGGCGGGCATTCTGCTGAAACTGGCGCTTTCGTAGTGCGGCATGGCCCGCGCGCCCCGTTCCCGCGGTGCAGGTTTCGGGGCGGGATGCCCGTATATCCTCCCCGGCTGCGCTGCCCGCCGTCCCCGTTAAACTAAGAGGAAGGGGACGGCGGGAGCAAAGAGGCGCCGCGGATACGGCGCGCGGCGTTCCGAAAAAAGTTGACAAATGCCGCCGTTTGCGGTATGATGGATACAAACGTACGTTTGTATCTTTTTTATCCTGTACGTACGCGGCGGGGGAGGGAGCATTGCAGCACGTAGACTTTCAATTGCAAGCGCCGTTTGCGCCGACGGGCGATCAGCCGCAGGCCATTCAAAAGCTGACCGAGGGCGTGCTGGACGGCATCCGTACGCAGGTGCTGGTGGGCGTCACGGGCAGCGGAAAGACGTTCACCATGGCCAACGTCATTCAAAACGCGGGGCGTCCCGCCCTGGTGATCGCGCACAACAAGACGCTTGCCGCGCAGCTGTGCAACGAGTTCAGGGCGTTTTTTCCGCACAACCGCGTGGAATATTTTGTCAGTTATTACGATTACTACCAGCCGGAGAGCTATATCCCCTCCACCGATACGTATATCGAAAAGGACTCCGCCACCAACGACGAGATCGATAAGTTGCGCAATGCCGCCACCTGTTCGTTGGGCGAGCGCGACGACGTGATCGTGGTCGCCTCGGTCTCGTGTATTTACGGGCTGGGCGCGCCGGAAGAATTTTTCCGCCTGGGCATTTCTCTTCGCCCGGGGCAGGAGATGGCGCGCGACGAGCTGTTGGCGCGCCTGGTCGAAATACAATATGCCCGCAACGACGTCGATTTTAAGCGCTCCACCTTCCGTGTGCGGGGGGACGTGGTGGAAATTTTCCCCGCCTCCAACTCCGAAGTCGCCGTGCGGGTGGAATTTTTCGGCGATGAGATCGACGCCCTGGGCGAAGTGGACGTGGTGACGGGCAAGGCGATCTCCTCGCTCAAACACGCCGTCATCTTTCCGGCCAGCCACTATGCGGTGGGGACGGAGCGATTGAAATGCGCCCTGGCCATGATAGAGGAAGATCTAAAGGGCGAAGTAAAAGCATTTGAGGACGCGGGTAAACTGCTGGAGGCGCAGCGCCTTTCGCAGCGCACCGAGCACGACCTTGAAATGCTGCGCGAGATCGGCTACTGCTCCGGGGTGGAAAATTATTCGCGTTACTTTGACGGGCGCGCCCCGGGCGAGCCTTCGTTTACCCTGCTCGATTATTTTCCCGATCGGTTTTTGGTGTTTATCGACGAGAGCCATATGACCATCCCGCAGCTGCGGGCCATGTACAACGGCGATCTGGCGCGCAAAAAAAACCTGGTGGATTACGGCTTCCGCATGCGGTCGGCATACGATAACCGCCCGCTCACGTACGAAGAGTTCGACGCCCGCGTGCCGCAGATGATCTGCGTTTCGGCCACGCCCGCCCCGTACGAGCTGGAACAGGCGGGACAGGTGGTGGAACAGCTCATCCGTCCCACGGGGCTGCTCGATCCGCCCGTCACGGTAAAGCCGACCAAGGGGCAGATCGACGATCTTTTGTCGGAGGTGCGCGCCGTGGCGGCGTCGGGCGGACGGGCGCTGGTCACCACGCTCACCAAGCGCATGGCCGAGAATCTGACCGACTACTTAAAAGAAAACGGCGTAAAGGTGCGCTACATGCACTCCGATATCGACGCGCTGGAGCGCATCGATATCATTAACGGCCTGCGGGCGGGCGAGTTCGACGTGCTGTGCGGCATCAACTTGCTGCGCGAGGGGCTGGACCTGCCCGAAGTGCGCCTCGTCGCCATTTTGGATGCCGACAAAGAGGGGTTTTTGCGCAGCGAGACGTCGCTGGTGCAGACGATCGGCCGCGCCGCGCGCAACGCGGAGGGCAGGGTCGTGATGTATGCCGATACCGTAACGGGCAGCATGCGTCGCGCCATCGGCGAGACCGACCGCCGCCGCGCCGTACAGCGGGCCTATAACGAGGCGCACGGCATCACCCCCAGGACCATTGTAAAAAAGGCGGGCGATACGCTTGCCATCACCGGCAAGGCTAAGCGGGCGGCGGAGGTAAAAAACAAGGATATCCCCGAGGAGATCGAAAAGTTAAAGGCCCTTATGAAGGTCGCATCGGCGCAGCTCGACTTTGAGCGCGCCATCGAGATCCGCGAGACGATCGCCGAGCTGAAAAAGCGCATGCGTACATGAGAGGAGGGGGCATGTCCGAAGAGAAGAGGGACAACCGAACGCTGTTCACGGGCCGCGCCGAGCACTACGACGCCGCCCGCCCCGCCTATGCCGAGGCGCTGCTCGATCGTCTGTATGCGGCGCACGGCTTTTCCGCGCACGCTGCGGTGGCGGATGTGGGCGCGGGCACGGGGATCTTTTCGGAACAGCTTGCCCGCCGCGGCAGTACGGTGTATGCCGTGGAGCCGAACGCCGACATGCGCGCAGTCTGCCGCGGCAGACTGCGCGGCTATCCCAACGCCGCGTGCGTTGCGGGGGACGCCGCCGCCACGGGGCTTCCCGACGGCAGCGTGGATATCGTTACGGCGGCGCAGGCCTTTCATTGGTTCGACCCCGCCGCCTTTGCCGCGGAGTGCGCGCGCATTTCGCGGACGGGCGTAACGGTCATCGTATACAACATGCACGAAAGCGACGGCATATATGCCGCGCTGAACGAGCGGACGGCGCGCTTTTTCCCGGCGGACGCGCCGTCGCGTCGGAGCGCCGTCGCGCGCGAGGCGGCGATCGTCGCCTTTTTCGGGGGCGACTGTACGGTGGAAGAGGCGGCGCATCCGCTACGGCAGGACTGCGCGGCCTTCCTTGCAAACCAGCTTTCGCGTTCTTATGCCCCGCGCCGCGGCGAGGCGGGATACGAGGCGTACATTGCATGCCTTACGCGCTTTTTTAAGGAGCACGCCGCGGCGGACGGGCTGCTGGATCTGCCCAACCGCAGCGTCGCCTACATCGGCCGCGTGCGCCCGAACGGAGGAGACCTATGAAGATCGCAGTGGATATCGACGATACGCTCAACATTGTGGACCGCGCAGGGTATGCGGGCGCGTATATCGCGCGCAAGGGGCTGCCCTTTCGCCTGAAAGACGCGCACTCCAACCAGTTCGTCAACGTGTACGACTGGACGCTCGACGACGTTCTGGAATTTGTGCACGACGGCGGCATCACCGCTTTCACCGACGCGCCCGCGCGCAAGGGGGCGGCGGAGACGCTTGCCGCCTGGCGTGCGGCGGGGCACGAGGTGATCGTGCTGACGGCGCGCGTGGCGGAGTGGTTCGGCAATCCCGAAAAACTCTCGCGCGATTGGCTGGAAAAGCGGCGCATCCCTTACGACGCGATCGTGGCCTCGTGTGCAGACAAGGGCGGCTATTGCGTCGGGCACGGTATCCCCGTGCTGATCGACGATAATCCCGATACCTGCCTGGCGGCACAGGCGCTCGGCGTAAGGGCCGTGCTGGCCGTGGGGCGGCACAACCTTTCCCGCGCGCACGAGGTGCGCTACGGCGGCGCAAACTGGCGGCAGATCGACGCGGCCGTGCGCCACATTGCGGCGCTGCTGGCGCGCACGCAGCCGTAGGCGGCAAAGGGGCGGCTTGTCCGCGGAGGAACGCGTCGGGGCACGCCCGACGGACGGCGAGTGGGTATGAAAGAGGAAATTTTTGTAAAAGGCGCCAAAGAAAACAATTTAAAGAATATCGACGTACACATTCCCCGCGGCACGCTTACGGTGTTTACGGGGCTTTCGGGCAGCGGAAAGTCTACGCTGGCCTTCGATACCATCTTTGCCGAGGGGCAGCGCAGGTATATGGAGAGCCTCTCTTCGTATGCGCGTCAGTTTTTGGGTATGATGGAAAAACCGGACGTGGAGTCGATCGACGGGCTTTCGCCCGCCATCTCCATCGATCAGAAGACGACGTCGCACAATCCGCGCTCTACGGTGGGCACGGTGACGGAAATTTACGACTATCTGCGTCTGCTGTTTGCGCGCGCCGGCACGCCGCACTGTCCCAACTGCGGTAAAGAGATCCGCCGGCAGACGGTGGACGAGATCGCCGACCGCGTGACGGAACTTCCCGCGGGCAGCAAAATTTTGGTGGAGGCCCCCGTGGTGCGCGGCCGGAAGGGGGAGTATGCCAAGGAGCTGGCGGGGTACCGCAAGAGCGGGTACGCCCGCGTAAAAATAGACGGCATCGTGTACGATCTACAGGAAGAGATCAAGCTCGATAAAAACGTCAAACACAACATCGGCGTGGTCGTGGACCGCCTGGTGGTAAAGGACGGCATGTTAAAGCGGCTGACGGAGAGCCTGGAGACGGCGCTGAAGCTTGCCGACGGGCTGGTGGTCATCGACTGCGGCGGCGAGGAGACGCTGTACTCTTCGCGCTATGCCTGCCCCGACTGCAACATCTCCATCGAAGAGATCGAGCCGCGTCTCTTTTCGTTCAATACGCCGTGGGGCGCCTGTCCCGCCTGCACGGGGCTGGGTTTTCAGCAGGCGGTGGACGCCGACCTCATCTGCCCCGACCGCACCAAGACCCTGCGCGAGGGCGCCATCCGCATCAGCGGATGGAACCTGGATTCGTCGTCGGTGACGCAGATGTACCTTGCCGCGCTGTCGCAGCGTTACGGCTTTTCGCTGGACGTCCCCGTAAAGGATCTCCCGCCGGAGGTGTTCGATCTGCTGATGTACGGCAACGGGGGCGAAAAGATCGACCTCGAATACAACACGCGTACCTTCCATTCCTCCTATAAAAGCGCATGGGAGGGGTTTGTCAACAATTTGCAGCGGCGGTACAATCAGACGAGTTCGGTGGGCGTAAAATGGGATATCGAGCGCTATATGCGCACGTCGGACTGCCCCGTATGCCACGGCAAGCGCTTAAAAAAGGAGGCGCTTGCGGTGACGGTGGGGGGCAAAAACATCGCCGAAGTGTGCGATATGCCGGTGCGTGACTTAAAGGCGTTTTTAAGCGCGCTGCAGCTGACGTCCACGCAGCACGCCATTGCCGACGTCATTTTGCGCGAGATCAAAAGCCGTATCGACTTTTTGGTGGGAGTGGGACTGGACTATCTGACCCTCTCGCGCAGCGCGGCCACCCTCTCCGGCGGCGAAAGCCAGCGCATCCGCCTTGCTACGCAGATCGGGAGCGCGCTTTCGGGCGTGCTGTATATTTTAGATGAGCCCAGCATCGGGCTGCACCAGCGCGATAACGAGCGGCTGCTGACTTCGCTGAAGGGGTTACGCGATCTGGGGAACACGCTGATCGTCGTCGAACACGACGAAGATACCATGCGCGCAGCCGACTACATTGTGGACATCGGCCCCATGGCGGGCGTGCACGGCGGCGAGGTGGTCGCCTGCGGCACCGCACAAGACATCATGAACGAGCCGCGCTCGATCACGGGCGATTTTTTGGCGGGACGCAGGAAAATTGCCGTCCCCGCCGAACGCAAGCGCCCGGACGGGCGGTGGTTTCGGGTGTTCGGCTGCCGTCAGAACAACTTGAAGGGGATCGACGTTGCGATCCCCGCGGGTCTCATGACGGCGGTGACGGGCGTGTCGGGATCGGGCAAGTCGTCGCTGGTCAACGAGATCGTCCTGCCCCTGCTTGCCAACGGGCTGAACGGCTCGCGCCTGCCCGCGGGCAAGAGCGACGGCTGCACGGGCATGGAGCTGTTCGATAAGGTCATCGCCATCGACCAGTCGCCCATCGGGCGCACGCCGCGTTCCAACCCCGCTACCTACACGGGGGTGTTCACCGCCATCCGCGAGTTGTTCGCCGCCACGCCCGACGCCAAAGCGCTGGGCTTTAAGGCGGGGCGTTTTTCGTTCAACGTGGCGGGCGGCCGCTGCGAAAACTGCCAGGGCGACGGCATCATGAAGATCGAAATGCACTTTTTGCCCGACGTATACGTCCCCTGCGAGGTGTGCGGCGGCAAGCGCTATAACCGCGAGACGCTGGAGGTGCGCTACAAGGGCAAGACGATCGCAGATGTGCTTGAAATGACGGTGGAGGAGGCCTGCGCCTTTTTCAAAAGCCTGCCTTCCATCTACAACAAGCTGGCAACGCTCAACGAAGTCGGGCTGGGATATATCCGGCTGGGGCAGTCGGCCACCACGCTTTCCGGCGGCGAGGCGCAGCGGGTAAAGCTGGCAACGGAGCTGTCCAAGCGTTCCACCGGCCGCACCTTTTATATCCTGGACGAGCCGACCACCGGCCTGCACAGCTACGACGTCGACAAACTGGTACAGATCTTGCTGCGCCTGCGCGACGGCGGCAACACGGTGCTGGTGATCGAACATAACCTCGACGTCATCAAGGTCGCCGACCACATCATCGACCTCGGACCGGAGGGAGGCGACGGCGGCGGCACCGTGCTCTGCACCGGCTCCCCCGAAGAAGTGGCGGCCTGCGGGGCCTCGTACACCGGGCAGTTTTTAAAAAAGATGCTGCCGTAGCCGCAGTTACCTCGGCGGGCGCGGCGCGCCGAATAAAACGCACTCCCCGCGCGGGAGCGCACAAGGAGGGGCAACATGATCAACGAAACATATCGGCGGCTGGGCGAAGAGCGCTCGGTCATCCGCGAAATTTTTGAGTATGCAAACGCCCGCAAACGGGCGATCGGCGAAGAGAACGTATTCGACTTTTCGTTGGGGAACCCCAGCGTTCCGCCGCCCGCCGCGCTGAACGACGCCTTGGTGCAGCTGGTGCGGCAGACGCCCCCCGTGGCGCTGCACGGGTATACGTCCGCCGCGGGCGCGCCGGACGTTCGCGCCGCGGTGGCGCGATATTTTAACGAGGCGTTCGGGGTGCCCCTGCCGCCCGAGCTCGTCTATATGACGTGCGGCGCGGCCGCCTCGCTGACCATCGCCCTGCATGCGCTGTGCGAAGCGGGGGATGAATTTGTCGTCGTCGCGCCCTATTTTCCGGAGTACCGCGTCTTTATCGAAAGTGCGGGCGGCCGGGTCGCGGAGGCGCCTGCCGACGCGCGCTTTCATCTCGACCTTTCCGCACTCGACCGGGCGATCGGCGCGCGCACCAAGGCGGTGCTCCTCAATTCGCCCAACAATCCCACGGGCGCGGTGTATACCGCGCAGGAGCTGGCCGCGTTGGCCGCGCTGCTGCGAAAAAAGAGCGCCGCGCGCGGCGCGCCCGTGTTTTTGATCTCGGACGAGCCCTATCGCGAGCTGACATACGGCGCGCCCGTCCCGCAGCCCATGACGTTTTACGAACACACGATCGTCTGCTATTCCTTTTCCAAATCGCTCTCGCTGGCGGGCGAGCGTATCGGGTATCTTGCCGTCTCGCCGCGCTGCGACGGTGCGGCGGCGCTGTTTGCAGCCGTATGCGGCGCGGGCAGGGCGCTGGGCTACGTATGCGCGCCGACGCTGTTCCAGAGGGTATGCGCCCGCTTTTTGGGGGAGAGCGGCGACGTCTCCGCGTACCGCGATAACCGCGACCTGTTGTACGGCGCGTTGCGATCGTTCGGATTTTGCTGTACGCCGCCCGAGGGAGCGTTTTATCTGTTTGTCCGTTCGCCCGAGGCCTCGGCAACGGCCTTCTGTGAGCGCGCCAAACGGTACGAACTGCTTCTCGTTCCTTCGGACAGTTTCGGCGCGGGGGGATATGCGCGCATCTCCTACTGCGTTCCGCGCGCGGTCATCGAGCGCGCGCTTCCGGCATTCGGGCGGCTGGCGGCGGACTACGGTCTGCGGGGGGAAGTATGCACGCGGGCGAAGTAGCGGGGCTGGCCTGCGTGTTTGCGGTGCTTGCGGCGGCGTTCGGGGCGGCGTACGCGCTGCAGGCGCGCGCCGAGCGCAGACCGGACGGGATAGAGCTCTTCCGTACGCGCGCAAAAGGCGGGACGCTGTGGCTGTTTTTGGGCTGCGGGCTGTTCTTTACGGCGGGCGGATGCGCCGCGGTGCTGGTGCTGGGGTTTGCGGCGGACGGCATGACGCTCGGCCGCCTTGCCGCAGTGACCGCCGTTGCGGCCGTCGTCGCCGCGCTGGGATTTTGCGGATATTTTGCCGAGCGCTTCCAATATGTGGCGGTCACCGAAAACGGCGTTATGGCGTACCGTCCGTTCCGTCGTCCGCGCTTTGTTCGCTACGACGAGATGGGGTGGTTCAGCGATCGTCCCGCGCCCGCCGGGGTATGCGTCTTTTCGAAGGATGGGAAAAAATTGTTTGCGGAGGACGCGGCGCATATCGGCGCGCAGCGGCTGGCGGCGCGCCTGCGCGAAGTCGGCGTAAAGGAACGGCGAAAATGACGCCCGCGCGGGCGTGCGGCGGCGTTGTGCGAAAAACAAGACGGCCCGTCGGCCGACGGAGGGATCCCTCCGTCGGCCGCCGTTCTTTGTCCGCTTGCCCTATTTTGCATGAGGGCCCCCGAAAGGGAAAATACTGTAAGCGAAGCGCCGCCCGCCGGGGGCGCAGGCGGCGGGATCGGAGCGGATGGCGCAGCTTTTCGGGCGCGGATGGCAGGATCTGCCGCCGATGTCAGCTTTTTCACGGATTTCACACAAAACACTTGATAATCATAAAGACCTTTGGTATAATGTTACAAGAGGACTTGTCCGATTTTATCGGCCCGAGGCGGGCAGGAGACAGGGGCGGACCGCGGTTTTCTTTTGCGTGTTCGGCCAAGCAGATGTTTTTTACGGGAAGGTAGCATATGATCATTACCAAAACGCCCTTTCGCATGAGTTTTTTCGGCGGCGGAACGGATGTCCCGCAGTTCTTTCGGGAACACGGCGGCGCCGTGATCTCGACCACGTTCGATAAGTATTGTTACGTAAACGTGCGCCACCTGCCGCCCTTTTTTGAGTACACCACGGAGGCGAGTTACGCCAAGATCGAGCGGGTGACGGATGTAAACGAGCTGGAGCACCCGCTCATCCGCAACGCAATGAAGATGCTGGACATGCACGAGCTGCGCATCACGTACGAGGCGGATCTGCCCGCGCGTACGGGGCTGGGGACGAGCAGTTCGTTTGCGGTGGGGCTTTTGAACGCCTTTTATTGTCTGAAGGGGCGGTATGTCGATAAAAAACGCCTTGCCATCGACGCGATCCGCCTGGAGCGCGAGCTGTGCGGCGAGGCGGGCGGCTGGCAAGATCAGATCGCCGCGTCGTTCGGCGGTTTCAATAAGATCGCCTTCCACGGCGACGACTTCGAAGTGGACCGCATCATCGTTTCGCCCGCGCGCAAACGGGCGCTCAACGAGCGGCTGCTGCTGTTTTTTACGGGATTTACGCGCTTTTCGTCCGAGATCCAAAAGGATACCGGTGCCGCCATCAAAGATAAGACGGCGCAGCTGCGCGAAATGCTTGCGCTGGTGGACGAAGCGGAGCGCGTATTGACCGACGGCGGGTGCGATCTCGATGACTTCGGGCGCCTTTTGGACGAGACGTGGAAGTTAAAGCGCCAGACGGGGAGCAAGATCTCTACGGGCTCCATCGACGAACTGTATCAAAGGGCCGTGGCGGCCGGCGCGCTGGGCGGGAAACTGCTGGGCGCGGGCGGCGGCGGGTTTTTGCTGTTTTACGTGCAGCCCGAACGGCGGCAGCAGGTCATGGACGCCATGCACGATCTTTTGTACGTCCCCTTTGAATTTGAAAACAGCGGTACGCGCGTCATCTACTATTCGGCTGAGTTTTACGATCCCGCGCACCGCAGGGAGCGCTCGTGAAGGCCGTTATCATGGCGGGCGGGAAGGGCACGCGCATCGCCTCCGTCGCCAGCGATATCCCCAAGCCCATGATCCCCGTTGCGGGCAAGCCCGTGCTGGAACACGAGATCGGCTGTCTGAAGGCGCAGGGGTACACCGATCTCATCATTACGGTATCTCACCTGGGGCACGTCATAACCGATCACTTCGGCGACGGCAGCCGGTGGGGCGTGCACATCGAATATTTCACCGAGGAGACTCCGCTGGGTAACGCGGGCGCCCTGCTGCACCTGAAAGAGAAGCTTACGGAGGACTTTTTACTTTTGAACGCCGACGCCGTGTTCGATGTCGACTTCGACCGCTTTGTGGAGGCGCACCGCAAAAACGGCGGGCTTGCGACGCTGTTTACCCATCCCAACGACCATCCGTACGACAGCGGGCTGATCGTCGCCGACGCGCAGGGGCGCGTTACGCGGTGGCTCGCAAAGGAGGACGATCGCACGGGGTATTACCGCAACCGCGTGAACGCGGGGCTGCACGTGCTTTCGCCCAAGGTGCTGGAACGGACGTTCGATACGCCAAAGGTCGACCTGGACCGTCAGATCTTAAAGCCGCTTGCGGGGACGGGGGAGCTGTACGTGTACGACAGCCCGGAATATGTAAAGGATATGGGCACGCCCGCGCGCTACGCGGCTGTCTGCCGCGACTTTGAAAGCGGAAAGGTGGAGGCGCGCAATTTAAAAAACAAGCAGAAGGCGATCTTTCTCGATCGGGACGGTACCATCAACGAGTATGTCGGCTTTTTGCGGAATATCGACGAGTTCCGCCTGCTGGACGGCGTGAGCGAGGCGATCCGCGCGATCAATCAAAGCGGGTATTTGGCCATTGTGGTGACCAATCAGCCCGTTGTTGCGCGGGGCGAAGTGACCGTGCCGCAGCTTAACGAGATCCACAACAAGATGGAGACGCTGCTGGGCGCGTCCGGCGCGTACGTAGACGCCGTATATTATTGTCCGCACCACCCGCACAAGGGGTATGCGGGGGAGGTTCCGGCGCTGAAGATCGACTGCGACTGCCGCAAGCCCAAGACGGGCTTGCTGCTGCGGGCGGCGGAGGCATTCAACATCGATCTTTCACAGAGCTGGATGGTCGGCGACGGCGAAAACGATCTGCTGTGCGGCAAGAACGGCGGCTGCAAAACGGCAATGATCGGCGCGGACGACCGTGCGGACGTCTGCGGCGCGGATCTGAGGGAGTGTATTCAAAAGATCTTGGAGTAACAACGTATGGAAGAACGGATCGAAAGACAGATAGATGCGTTGGTCGGGCGGTATCCCGCTCTGGGCGGCTGCCGCGGGGAGATCGTGGACGCCTATGCGGAGCTGGAGCGTTGTTTTGCGGCGGGGAACAAACTGCTCGTCGCCGGAAACGGCGGCAGCTGCGCCGATGCCGAGCATATCGTGGGCGAACTGATGAAGGGTTTTTTGCTTCCGCGCAAATGCCCGGCGGCGTTTGTCGGGCGGTTGATCTCGATCGACCCCGTCCGCGGCAAGGAGCTGGCCGAAAAATTGCAGGGCGGGCTTCCGGCGATCGCGCTTCACGCGCATCCCGGGCTGAACACCGCCTATCTCAACGACGTGGAAAACGGCGGGCTGCTGATGTATGCGCAGCAGGTAAACGGGTATGGACGGCCCGGCGACGTGTTTTTGGGGATCTCGACTTCGGGGAACTCCAAAAACGTAATGTACGCCGCCGTCGCTGCAAAGGCAAAGGGCATGAAGGTGTTGGGGCTTACGGGGGCCGCGGGCGGAAGCCTCGCCAAGATCGCGGATGTCGCCGTTAAGGTTCCCGAGACGGAGACGTACAAGATCCAGGAACTGCATCTTCCCGTGTATCACGCGCTCTGCCTCATGCTGGAAGAAAGATTTTTTGGGTAAAAGAGGATGAAAATTTTACAGATCTGCAGTTATTATGCGCCGAGCGTCGGCGGAATCGAACAGACGGCGCACGATATCGCCCAGGCGCTGCAGGGGCGGTATGAACAGAAGGTCTTTTGTTTTAATCATGAAAAAGGAAGCCGCGTTGATTGTGTGGACGGCGTGGAGGTGATACGCGTTGCCTGTTTTGCCAAAGTGGCGTCGCAATCGCTGTCTTTTTCTTATGGGCACACACTAAAGAAGGTGTTCGCCGAATTTCGTCCCGATGTAGTTATTTTTCATTATCCCAATCCCTTTGCAGCATACCATCTTAAAAAACAGTTAAAAAGTTATCCTAGCTGCAAGCTGATCGTGTGGTGGCATTTAGATATTACTCGGCAAAAAATTTTAGGAAAATTATTTACGGGGCAATCTAAATGGCTGCTGCGGCGCGCCGCGCGTGCGGTGGCGACGAGCCCAAATTATATTGAAGGCAGCCCGTTATTACAGTCGGTGCGGGAGAAGTGTACGGTTATCGCCAGCTGCGTGAATGGCGGCAGACTTGTGCCGTCCGCCGTTGCGCGAGAGGAGGCCGAAGCGTTACGCCGGGTCTACGCAGGAAAGACGATATGCTTTGCCGTTGGGCGGCATGTGCCGTATAAAGGCATGGAGTACCTGATACGTGCCGGGAAATTGCTGGATGATACCTATGCCGTTTGGATAGGCGGGCAAGGCCCGTTGACGAAGTCGTTAAAAGCGCTTGCTGCCGACGATCCTAAGGTGGAATTTCTTGGCAAACTTTCCGACGACGCACTGCAAAGCCGTCTGCTGGCATGTGATATTTTTTGTTTTCCGTCGATCACGCGCAACGAAGCGTTCGGGCTTGCCCTAGCGGAGGCGATGTATTTTTCCAAGCCTGCAGTTACGTTTATGATCCCGCATTCGGGCGTAAATTATGTTTCACTAAACGACGTAACGGGCATAGAGGCGGAAAACCGCAACATTGCAGCGTATGCCGAGGCCATAAAAAAACTTGCGGCAGACGAAACGCTCCGCAAACAGTACGGAGAAGCGGGAAGGCGTCGCGTGCTTGAAAATTTTACGTTCGATTGGTTTCAAGCCAAGCTTATTCAACTTTTGCAGGAGATGATTTCATGAAAAAGGCATTGATTACGGGTATTACCAGATAAGACGGAAGCTTTTTGGCGGAACTGTTGCCAGAAAAGGGACATGAGGCGCATGGGATTGTCCGGCGGGCGTCTGTTCCAACGAAGCAGAAGATCGATCATTTGCTTAAAAGGCCCGATGCGGATCCATGACGGAGTACGATCTTTCCCTCGTCAGAAAAAATTACTGCTTACGGACAGCGGATATGGAATATCTGAAATAAGGATCGATCAAACGATTTTCGGTACATTACAGCACTACAGAGGAGATATCGATGATTAAATCATACGGTGTGATCATGGCCGGGGGCGGTGGAACGCGGTTTTGGCCGCTGTCCCGAAGCGAAAGGCCGAAGCAGCTTTTAAATTTAAGCGGGCAAGATGTCATGGTAAACGAGACGATTGCGCGCCTTGCCCGCGTAACGGATCGGCAGAATATTTTTATCGTTACGAACTGTATGCAAGCGGTAAAAATGGCAAATGTCACGGCCGGAAAAATTCCGACGGAAAATATTTTAAAAGAGCCGGCAGCCCGTAATACTGCCGCGTGTATAGGATATGCCGCCATAAAGCTGTTAAAAACATACGGCGACGGGGTAATGATCGTCACGCCGTCCGATGCGTATATCCGGGATGAAGCGGAATATGCCCGCATTTTGCAACTTGCCGTTGAGGTGGCCAACGAGCGCGATTCGCTTGTGACCGTTGGGATCCGGCCGACTTTTCCGGCTACGGGGTATGGGTATATCCGGGTCGGAGAGGGGGACGACGCCGTAAAAAAGGCAGAGGCGTTTGTAGAAAAACCGAATCTGCAAACCGCGCGGCAATATCTTGCGGGCGGCAATTATGTTTGGAACAGCGGGGTGTTTGTCTGGAGGGCTTCGGTCATTCTCAAAAAATTCCGCACGTTCATGCCAGATGTTTATAATGAACTCGAAGCCCTTGCCGCAGCATTCGGCACAGCGGAGGAAGAGGCGGTTTTAAACGAGATATATCCGCGGATCCGTGCTGTTTCGGTGGATTATGGCATTATGGAACGCGCCGATAATATTTTGGTAATCTCGGGCGAGTTTGGTTGGAGCGATGTGGGTAGCTGGGATATGATGGGCGTTTTGCATGCCCGTGATCAAAGCGGAAATATCGTACTTGGCGATGCGCTTGTTTGCGACAGCGAAAATACGACGGTTTACGCAAGCAGTCGGCTGGTGGCCGTTGTGGGGGCAAACGATCTTGTGGTTGTGGAAACGCCTGATGCGGTGTTGGTGTGTCCGCAATCAAAAGCGCAGGACGTGAAAAAGATCGTGGATACCTTAAAAGAACAAAAGAGAACGGAGTTGCTGTAATGGATGCGCACAGAGAATATCAGCGCTGGCTTACAAGCCCCATTTTTGACGAAAAAACAAAAGAAGAGCTTCGTACGCTTGCGGATGAACGCGAGATAGAGGATCGGTTTTATACCGAGCTTACGTTTGGGACGGGGGGATTGCGCGGCCTGATTGGTGCGGGGACCAACCGCATGAACATTTATACCGTCGGGAAAGCGACGCAGGGCCTTGCAGAGTATATCAATACGCAGGTGAAAAACGGCCGCGTTGCAATCGCTTACGACAGCCGCAATATGTCTTATGAATTTGCTTTGCGCACTGCTTGCATTCTGGCGGCAAATGGGATCCGGGCGTATCTTTTCGAAAGTCTTCGCCCCACGCCGGAACTCTCTTTTGCGGTACGTTTTTTTCATGCAACAGCGGGGATCGTGATTACGGCAAGTCATAATCCGCCGCAATATAACGGCTATAAGGTATATTGGAGCGACGGGGGGCAAATCGTGCCGCCCTATGATTCCGAAATTATTTCTTGCGTAAATTCCGTCGCGGACTATGACGCCGTGCGCATCGTGTCTGCGCAGAACGCTTTGTCGTCGGGCATGCTGCGAATCGTCGGGCAGGAGGTTGACCGCGCATATATAAACGCTTTAAAAGCGCTTATTCTGGAACAAGAGGCGCTTAAAAAGTTTGCAAAAGACATAAAAATTGTCTATACTCCGCTTAATGGTACAGGGCGCGTTCCGGTGACGCGCATTTTAAGCGAAACAGGATTTGAAAAGGTTTGGACGGTCCCGGAGCAAGCGATGCCGGACGGAAACTTTCCCACGTTAAAATATCCCAATCCGGAAGATCCAGCGGCATTTTTGCATGCGCTGCGATTGGCGAAGGCGGTAGATGCCGATATCGTACTTGCCACAGATCCCGATGCGGATCGTCTTGGTATATACGTTAAAAGCGCCGATGCCGGGGACTATGTTCCGCTCAGCGGAAACATGAGCGGGCTGTTGCTTGCGGAGTATGAGCTTTCCCGCCGCGAGGCAAAAGGGATATTGCCTGAGAAACGCAAGGACGGCGCGCTTGTAACCACGATCGTTTCGTCAAATATGGCGCGGCCTATTGCAGAAAAATACGGTCTCACTCTGATCGAGGTCCTTACGGGATTTAAATATATCGGCGAACAAATCAAATTGTTTGAGGCGGCAAAAGAAAAAAACGGCGGAAGGCCCGATGCGCAAAAAAACGCATATGAATTTGAGTTCGGCTTTGAAGAAAGTTACGGCTGTCTGATCGGAACTTACGCGCGCGATAAAGATGCGGTCGCCGCAGCAATGGCAATCTGTGAGGCGGCGGCGTATTACAAGTCCTTGGGGAAGACGCTGTGGGACGTAATGTCGGACATGTATAAACGGTACGGGTGTTACCGCGAGGGGCTTTCGTCCGTTACTGTCCCCGGTGCGGATGGAGTAAAAAAAGCAGAGACGATCATGACCCATCTGCGCGCGCAGGTACCCGCGGCCATCGGTGAATATAGAGTTCTTGCCGTGCGCGATTATCGGGCGGGCGTTTGCCGGAGGAAGGACGGGGCCGGCACGACGCCGCTGAACTTACCGCGCAGTAATGTTTTGTATTTCGAGTTGGAAAATGACGGCTGGTGCTGCGTTCGGCCCTCTGGGACGGAGCCCAAGATCAAATTGTATTACGGTGTAAAGGATGGTACAATCCAGACCGCTGATAAAAAGCTGAATGCGGTAAAAGAAAGCCTGATGCGGTTGATAAGGTAGCCTATGAAGTGTCTTGTTCTTGCGGGGGGCAGCAGCGATCGCCTTTGGCCCTTGTCGCGCAAAGACTATCCGAAACAATTTATGGAAATCCGTGAAGGTCGTTCGATGTTCCAAGAGACCATCCTGCGAAATATTCCCTTTTGCGATGAATTTATCGTGTTGACCAACAAGCGGTATGAGAACGTCGTAAAGGGGCAGCTCCAGGCGTTTCAGGGGCTCAACGTATCGATGATCTATGAAAATGTGGCGCTTAAAACGGCGCCATCGGTCATTGCGTATGCAAGAAAGTGCGATCCCGAGGAACCGCTTCTCATCGTTTCAACGGAGTACATTGTCGAAGGCGATTATGCGGCGAGCATTGCAAAAGTAAAAGAGATCGTCGACGCAGACAGGATGGCGATCGTGGTCTGCAAGCCGACCAATCCGCGAGAGGGATATAACTTTGTTAACGTACGCGGAAAAACGGTCTCGTGCAGTTCAAAACGCGGCAAAAACAGCTTGTGGGACTGCGGTATTATGGGCGTCAAGGCACGGGTGCTTCTGTCTATCCTTCCGCATAAAACGGTGGAGGACTGCGCAAAACTGCGTATTGTGGACGGAGAGCTCGTTTCCGATGAGCCGATTACGCCGGTAAGCCTTTCAAAAATTTTGCATACGGACCGGTGCGATCTCGTTCCCGCCACATTTGAGTGGACGCGCATCGTCGACATTACGTCTTTTTACGATTATATAGATAAGGCTACTCAAAATAATGCCAATACCATTGCCTATAACTGCAAGGACGTTGAGATCATCAACATGCTCGATAAGAAGCTGGTGGTTGCCAACGGGTTGAAAAATATCGTCGTCGTCAATACGCGCGATGCCGTATACATCTCCGATAAGTCGGAGGAAGCCGCCGTTAAGGCGCTTGCGCAAAAGTATTATAAATCCAAAAAACGATATTTCGACGTTCAGCCCAAGCGGTACATGACGTGGGGGACGGAGGAGACGCTTTACACGGCGGAGCGGATCGAAGTCAGCAAGATCGTCGTCTATCCTGCAGAACGCCTGGTATGTCAGGGGAAGCGGGGGCATGTTGCCAACTTTGTACTGCTTTGCGGAACCGCGCGTCTGTGCGGCAAAGATGTCGAGATCGATTATGCCGTAGATCAGAACATTGTTATTTCGGACGCGGCAACGTACGGCATCATAAATACCGGTAAAAATAATTTAGAACTTTTGTGTGTTCTTCGTCGCTTAAAATTGTCGGGGCACAAGAATGTCGAGCTTCCCGACCTGTTGGTTCGCCTTTCTCCCGTTTTTAAAAACAATCTTTGGGGCGGAACAAGGCTCCGTGATGTCTTTCATAAGGACGTGGGGGATATGGATGTCATTGCCGAAAGCTGGGAGCTCTCCGCGCATCCGGACGGCATGTCTACGATCGCCGAAGGCGAGTTTGCCGGAAAGACGTTTGCCGATTATATCGAGGCAATCGGCAAAGAGCGCCTCGGGTGGAAGGCGCAGGGGTATGAAAAGTTCCCCGTCATGATCAAATTCATCGACGCCAAGCAGAATTTATCCATCCAGGTGCACCCTGCCGATGAATATGCGTTTTCTGTTGAGGGGCAGTATGGCAAGAGCGAAATGTGGTATATCCTCGATGCCGATCCGGATGCATGCATCTATGTCGGGTTCAATCGTGACGTCACGCCCGAGGAGCTCAAAAGCCGTATCAAGCACGATGCGCTTATGGAGGTTCTGAACCGGATCCCCGTTAAAAAGGGAGATGCGTTCTTTCTTGCGGCGGGTACGGTGCACGCCATCGGTGCGGGGTGTTTTATTTGCGAAGTACAGCAGTCTTCCAATGTTACGTATCGTTTGTATGACTACGGACGGTGTGGAAAGGACGGCGAAAAACGCGAACTGCACATTGATAAGGCGCTTGATGTTCTTGATATGCACGCGGTCATGCCTGCCTCGTTTGATCATTGCGATGCGGTAATGGGCGCCGGCTTTGTGAAATACGTCATCGGCGAGTGCAAGTATTTTTCCGTGACGCGGTATTTTGTGGACGGCGAATGCGCACTTCCTTTTTTAGAAGCAAGTTTTTATGCCATTGTCATTGTCGGGGGAGAAGGGACGGTTTCGGACGGAAAAAACGGTTACGCTTGCCGCGCCGGCGATACCTTCTTTGCCGCCGCGAAAGAATGGGTCACAATCAAGGGGAAATTGATGGCATTGGTCGTAAATGTGTGAGAGAGGTTGAAAAAATGAACATTGCAATCGATTGCAGATATTTGGGAAAATCGGGGATCGGACGGGTATGTCAGGGCATTTTGGACAATCTCGATTATTCCGAACACAAGTATTATCTTATTGGCAGCCCAAAAAAACTTGCCGCATATCCGGCGGCTCACATTATTGCGGATGACGGAAATCCGTTTTCGGCAAAGGGTTTGTTTTTTTTCCCCAAGGAGATCAATCGGGAATGCGATTGCATCATTATCCCCAATTTTATTATTCCCTACGGAATCAGGATCCCGATATATTCGGTGATGCATGACCTTATTTTTCTTGATCTTCCTAAAATAACGACAACAGGCTTTGTGAATTATCACATTAAAAAAATCCTTTTAAAACGATGCATGAAAAAATCCGTGCGCATCGCTTGCGTTTCCGGGTTTACAAAATCGAGATGCGAACAGCATTTTCCGAAGTATGCAAGAAAATGTTATGTGAATTATGTCGGTCTTACTAAGGAAGTGTTGAACTTTGATGCGACAGGGATCGAAAAAACCAACAGTATCGTTTATGTTGGAAATGTAAAGCCGCACAAGGGGTTAAAAACACTCATCGATGCATTTCATATGTTGCCCAAGGGGTTATATCAACTAAAAATCATCGGCGAAAGAGAAGGGTTTCTCGTCGGGATGAAAAAAGAGGAACTGCCATCGGATGACGTGATTTTTACGGGAAGGGTAGACGACGATCGACTGCTTCGGGAGATCGCTTCCGCGGCGCTCCTTGTACAGCCGTCGCTCTATGAAGGATTCGGAATTCCCCCGCTCGAAGCGCTCTATTTGGGTACGCAACCTATCATATCGGATATTCCCGTATTCAAAGAAGTTTATGGCGACCTACCAGTAGTATTTTTTAAAACGGGAGACGCGGAAGATTTGAGAGACAAAATATTGTATGAAAAAAGCAATATAGGAGAAGAGGGGTCGAAAATTAAATTTCCTGACTATAAAGGTTTTCAAAGCCAACTCATTCGCTGGGTAAATGATGGCAAAGATGGGGATTACGTAAACGCGCGGAATTGATTAAGAAAGGTGTTTATCTTATGGAGAACAAGCCGATGAGAGAGATTATTGTAAACGGAAAATTTTTATCACAGAACATTACAGGCGTACAAAGATTTTCGCTGGAAGTGCTGCGGCATTTATCACAATATGACGATCTTTCCGTTCGGGTGGCTATGCCGTGCGATGCAGTAATACCGCGTGGAGAGTTTAAGAACTGTATTTTCGAAAGAGTCGGAACCACGAAAGGGGTTTTGTGGGAACAAATGAGTTTGCCTAAATATTGTAAAAAACATAAGGCGCCGTTATTTTGCTTTGGGAACATAGCGCCCGTTTTTTATAGAAGTACAGTTGTTTTGCATGATGTAATATCTCATGAACGCGAAAATTTCAACTCCCGCACATGGGAATTAAAATATAAACTGATCGTCAGGTCGTATATTTATTCGAGCAAACAAATATTTACCGTTTCAAATTTTTCGCGTCAACGGATCATGCATTTTTATCCAAAACTGAAAGACGTCAAAGTTATATGCAACGGACACGAGCATGTTGCACAATTTGTCCCCGAGCAAGTTTTTGGGATCCCCGAGGTATTTTATTTATCTGTTGGGTCAAACGCTTTAAGTAAAAATTTTCAATATGTATTGGAGCTCGCAAAGGCGAATCCGAATTTGAATTTCGTTATTACAGGAAAATCCGGCAAAATTTATAATGACTTTCTTCGGGAAAATAAGATAGAAAATTGCTTTTTTACGGGATATGTAGAAGATGGGCAGCTGGCTTGGCTGTATAAAAACTGTAAGGGATTTATATTGCCGTCTTTTTATGAAGGATTCGGCGTACCTCCATTAGAAGCGATCGCTATGGGCTGCAGGAATATTTTTTTATCAGATATTCCTGTTTTTCGGGAAATATATGACGGCTGTGCAACTTTTTTTGATCCGTATAATGTAACCGATCTTATTGATTTAGAGAATCCGACGGTGTGTTTGCCGGAAAATTATGAGGCGGTATTAAAAAAATACACATGGGAAAATGCCGCCGCAATATTACATGATTATATTGTAAACTCCGTAGAGTTTGTAAACTCCGTAGAGTAATTACCGGAAGGTTGCTATGTTACAAGAAAGGCAAATTTTATTTTTATTAAAAACGTATTTCGTCCTTTTGTTCTTTTATGGCATATTGATCAAACTGACGATATGGAATACGTTTTTATTTGAATTTAAAACGCTCCTGCCGGAAATTTTGCTAATTATCCTTTGTATTGATTTGGCATTCAAAACGCTGCCGCGAATCAATCTGTTTAGCGTGGTCGGGTTTTGCTGGTATGGGCTGATAATTATTATTAATTCTATTTTTGCCGGATCTTTTTCGTCTGTAGCACTTCATTCATTTCGGGATTGCTACATTCCGACTTTCCTGGCGATTTTTTTATATCAATATCCCTTTCAAAAGACGTCTTTACAAAACTTCAGTAATTTTTTTATAAGATTGGCGATGGTCTATCTGATAGCGGGAGCACTGCTGGGAATTGTTGAACGCGTGATGGGGGTGGAGTGGACTTCAAAATTTTATACCGGATATGAATTTTACGGGGGAGATGACAGTGGCGTAAAGATTTCGGAGGCAAACGGCCGGCTGCGTGCGCCGGGATTGACGGGAAATTCTGCGTCATTCGCCTTTTATGCCGTTGCGGCAATGGTCTTTCTGTTTCGATCCAAAAAAGTTGCGGTGTTCTTAAAAATATGTCTGTTTATATGTGGGGTTATCATCGTTTGGTCCACCGCCAACAAAACGGCATATATCGGTCTTGCGAGTCTCATGGTTTTTTATATTGCGAGCCGCTTTTGTTCAAATAAAAAATATAAGAGATTAAAGTCTGCGGTATTGTTTATTGCCGTTATGGCTGCGATATGCTGCATTCCGCTTTTTATAAAGGCATTTCCGTCTTTCCACGAGCGGGTTATATTGTGGACGGATATTTTTGATTCAACAAATCCTTTTGAATTGATATTTCCCTATCGCGCTTTCATGTATGGGGCGGGCGGAGAAGGATTTGCGTCGGTATTGGATAATGCATATATATATTTTCTTTTGTCTGGAGGGATCGTCGGAGTTATTTGGACATATGCCTTTGCCTTGAAAATGGCGAATGATGCGGCGAGATCTTATGGGGACAAATATCTCTTTTTGCTGCTGATCATTTTTTTGCTCTTGGCATCCTTTACGACCAATATCACACAGGGGCGCGCATACTTTTCGATATGTTTTATAATTTTAGCGCTTTATTCAAAGTGTAAGATCGGGCGGCGGGAAGTCGAGCGAGTTAAATTAAACGATACGGACAAAAACAGAGTATGAACATTCTTCTTATTAATTCCTATTATTATCCCGATATGGCCGGCGGAGCGGAGCATAGCGTAAAATTGCTCGCCGAAGGCTTGCTGTACGCCGGGCATCGTGTTGCGGTTTTGTGTGTGTCGGGACGGCGGGACCCTGCCCGTTATACGTATGAAAAAATCAACGGCGTTGACGTGTATCGGGATATCGATCCTCTTGCGCAAAAGCGGAAGGGGCTGCACAAGATGATCGCAAGATTAAAGGTGTTTAATAATCGCCATTGTAAAAAATTATGCGACCGGATCGTAGAAGCATTTTGTCCCGACGTTGTGCATACAAACAATTTGCAGATCATTTCCACCTATGTTTGGAAATACTTTTATAAAAAGAAAATCCCCGTGGTGTTTACGGCGCGGGATTATTGGTTGTTGGATCATAGCTGTATTTATGAAAAATCGAACAAACTAATCAATTATTTTTATAAATTATATTACAGGCATCAAAGCAACCGCTATGTCGATCTCGTGACCGCGCCATCACAGCTGACCTTGGATATCTTTCGCAAGGAGCGGTATTTCAGGGGAGTGCCCTCGCTTCGGGTAGTGAATTGCGTTAAGCTTGATTTTAAGGAAACCGCAAGCGCGATCAAAGAAAAACGGGAAAGAAACGATAAGATCGTACGATTTCTGTTTGTTGGAACATTGGGAGCGTATAAAGGGATCGTCAACCTGTTGGAGGCGTTTCGGCGCATTAAGGATGAAGATATTCGCTTAACGATCTGTGGAAGCGGAGCGGAAGAAAGTCTTGTGCGACAGGCGTGTGAAGCGGATCGGCGAATAGACTATCTCGGCCAGTTGAAATCGGAAGAACTAAAAAAAGTATATCTTGCATGCGATGTTCTGATTGCTCCATCGGTATGGGATGAGCCGTTCGGAAGAATTGTGATCGAGGCAAATCAATACGGTTTGCCCGTAATAGGCAGCGATCGCGGCGGGATCAAAGAGATTCTTGCGTTTACAAAGACGGGGGAGGTATTCCCTGCCGAAGATGTCGGAGCATTGGCGGACAAGATCGTCGATTTTGCAAATCGGGATACGATCAGGTCGTATCGCTCTCGTATTTTGGATACGATTGGAGAATATTCGTTTGAAAAGCAGGTCGAGAATTATTGCAGCGTTTATCAACGCGCAATCGAAGAAAAGAGGAAACAATTAAAAGGATAACGCTCATGAACATTACAGTTGTAGGAACAGGGTATGTAGGACTTTCGCTGGCAGTATTGTTGGCTCAAAAGAATCATGTTGTTGCGCTGGATATCGTGCCCGAAAAAGTGGCCGCCATCAATCATAAAAAGTCCCCCATTCAAGACGAATATATCGAGAAATATCTTGCGGAAAAACCGCTCGATCTGTATGCCACGATCGATCCGCAAGAGGCATATCGCGGGGCAGAATTTGTTATTGTTGCAACGCCTACCAATTACGACGACGAGCGCAATTTTTTTGATACGTCAAGCGTGGAAAGCGCGATCCGTGCGGCGCGCACATACGCGCCCGAAGCGACGATCGTCATCAAGTCTACGATCCCGGTAGGGTTTACCGCAATGCTGCAGGCACAATATCAAACAGACGAGATCTTTTTTTCTCCTGAATTTTTGAGAGAGGGGAAGGCGCTGTACGATAATTTGTATCCTTCCCGCATCGTGGTCGGCAGCAAGACGGATAAGGCAAAACAGTTTTCGTCTCTTTTGAAGGCATGCGCCATGAAAGACGACATCCCCGTGCTGCACGTCGGCAGTACGGAGGCGGAGGCGATAAAACTGTTTGCAAATACCTATCTTGCCCTGCGTGTAAGCTACTTTAACGAGCTGGATACGTATGCCGAAATGAAGAGGCTGAATACAAAGGACATTATCGACGGGATCTGTCTCGATCCCCGCATCGGAAACTTTTATAACAATCCTTCGTTTGGCTATGGCGGCTATTGCCTTCCGAAAGATACAAAACAACTTCTTGCCAACTTCAAAGGGGTCCCCGAAAATATTATCCGTGCCGTTGTAGAAGCAAACAGAACGCGGATATCGTATATTGCCGAAACGATCTTACGGAAAAATCCAAAAATTGTCGGGATCTATCGGCTTGTCATGAAGGCGGGTTCGGATAACTTCCGCCAGTCTTCGATGATTGCCGTCATGGAACAGTTAAAATCGCGCGTAAAACTCTGCATTTATGAGCCGATGTTCCATGAAAATTCATTTCATGGGGTAGAAGTAGAAAAAGATTTTAATAAATTTAAGCAGATTTCCGATGTGATCCTGGCCAACCGCATGCCGTCGGAACTGCAGGACGTCAAAGAAAAGGTTTATACGAGAGATCTGTTCGGGAAGGATTGATCATGAAAGATAAAAAAATTCTTACGGCGTATTATCCCTGGCTGAACGATAATTTGTATATCGTGAATGTTCGCAATGCCATATCAGACGCGGGATATGAAATACGGTCCTTTCGCAGCATTTTTAAGAACCCGATAAAATTTTTACAATGCAAGATCGTCAATTTGAATTGGTTTGAAAATGCGCCGACCCGGAAGTCGTATTGGAAAAAGAACATTGTTCTTGAAATATTAAAGATATTTCGAAAAAAAATTGTATATACGATCCACAATAAGCAGCCGCACGACTTAAAATACAACAAATATGCATTAAAACTGATGCAAAAATTATGCAACCGGTCGGCTGCCATTATAGGACTGTGCCCCGATACGCATGAGGTGGTGCGCAAGCTTGCGCCTGCCGCCGACGAAAAGGTCGTCGTGATCCCGCATCCGAACTATATTGCCAATTATTCTGCGTCGGCGACGAAGGATCTGCGGGGGCAGTTCGGATTTTCGAAAGGCGATCTTGTTTTGCTGTATATGGGGTTATTGAGGCCCTACAAAAATTTGGAACTGCTGATCGATATTTTTCATCGGGTACAAAACGATAAGATCAAACTGCTGATCGCGGGGGAGCCTTTCGATGCGGCCTATCAAGAAGAGCTTGTGCGGCATGCGGCGGGAAACCCCGATATTGCTTTTGATTTCCGCTATATCCCGGACGAAGAAGTTGCGGCGTACTATCATACGGCGGATTTGGTCGTTTTGCCGTATCATAAAGTGAGTTCCCTGAATTCCGGGGTCGTGTATTTGAGTTTTTCGCTGAAAAGGACGGTGATCTGTCCGGATATCGGTACGATCAACATGATCTCCGATAAAAGTTTTGTGTATTCCTATCATTACGATACGGATGAAGAGCACGCAGGCGCCCTGGACAAGATATTGGCGGAGGCGATATCCGATTTTGAGGCAAATCCGGATATATTGCGCGAGAAAGGAGAAATGGCGTACAGATATGTAAAGGGCGCGCATTCGCCGGAGGGCGTCAGGCAGAAATATGCCGAGCTGTACGCCGCCATCCTGAACCCGAGGGCAAAAGATTGAATTTTCACGAAACGGTGAGATAGAGCACTATGGCATCACGAGTAGCAAAATCCATGCGAAACACAATATTCGGAGTGGTTGGACTGTTGATCAGTCAAATACTCTCTTTTATTGCGCGTTCGATTTTTATAAAACTTCTTGGCGTCGAATATAACGGCGTCAACGGCCTTTTTACAAACATTCTTCAGGTGCTCAGTCTTGCGGAGCTCGGATTTGCGACCTCCATTGCTTATGCACTGTATCGGCCGTTAAAAGAGCGCGACGAAAAAACAACGGCCATGCTGATGCGTTATTTTGCAACGGTCTATCGCATTATTGCAATCATTGTTACGATCGTCGGGTGCGCATGCATTCCGTTTTTGCAATATCTTATCTCAGAAGATGTTTCGGAATTATCGTTTTCGTTGAACGAACTTCGCATTTATTTTGCGATGTATCTGGCAAATACCGTATGCAGTTATTTGCTGGCCTATAAAAGGACCATCATTACCGCAGATCAGGATAGCTATATCGTATCGAATGTGGATAACTGCTGCAATGTCGGCTTAAATATCCTTCAAATCATCTTATTATATATTACAAGGAACTTTTATTCGTATTTGGCAATCATGATCGCCAAAACGGTCGTCAATAACCTTATTATTCATTTTATCGCAGGGAAAAAGTATCCGTATCTTTCAAAATATAAAAAGGAGAAGCTGCCCAAAGAAGAAAAGAGCAGGTTGTTTAAAAGCGTTCAGGCAATGGCATGCCACCGCATCGGGGCGACCATTGTCAACAGCACCGCCTCCATTATTATTTCTGCATTTGTCGGGATCGTCGATGCCGGAAAATACAGCAACTATTTAATGATCATTACCGGTATCAATTCATTTGTAAATATTATCTTTAATTCGGTCACGGCCAGCATAGGAAATTTATATGTGGAAGGGGACAGCGAGCATCAGTACACCGTATTCCGCAGGATTTCGTATATTTCAAATTTTATTGCCGTCTTTGTGTTTGTCTGTTATGGTTGTCTGTTTAATGATTTTATTGCCATATGGGTCGGGACGGACATGCAATTTTCTCTGCCTACGGTAATAGCGATCTCCATGAGCGGTATGCTGACGTGCCTGCGGAAGACCGTAAACGCCTTTAGAGACGCCACGGGGATATTCCGCCAAGATTGGTTTAAGCCCTTATTGGACGCGTCGATCGGGATATCGCTGGCGATCGGGTTAAGTTTTGTATGGGGAACATTCGGCGTTGTTCTGGGGTATGTTTTGGAAAATATTCTTGTGACGATCCCGATAGAAAATTATATTTTATTCAAGCACGGATTAAAACACAAGGTCCTGCCGCAATTGTTAAATATGTTTTTGACGCTGATTTTTGCGGGTGGCCTTATGGCGCTTACTTATTATATCTGTACGTTTATTCCGGACGGCATCGGATGGTTTGTGCTGGAGTTTTTCTTTGTTATGCTGTTTGCGGCAGGGATATATTTTTTGGCAACATGCAGAACGGCGGAGTTTAAATACTTTGTAAGCCTGGTCAAACAAATTTCAAGGAAGCTCTTTCACAAAAAAGCAAGCGCCGCTGCCGAAAACGCTGCTGTCCCGGAAGGCGCCGCCAACGGAAGCGCTGCGGCTCCCGAAAACGCGGTTGCCCCGGAGGATACCGCTTCCGGAACGGACGCTGCCGAAGAGGGGAACATTCCAGAAGACGGCGTTCCTGCGGAGGATGCGGGCGGCGCGGCGGAAGAGAGGGGCGGGGGGGCCGGCCCCGAAGAGGCGGCGCCGCGATCGGACGGCGGGCAATGAGCGACGATCGTATATGTGCAAGTGGGAACGGGCGGAGAGAACCGCCCGTTTTTTGATGCGGCCGCATAGAAGGGCGCGCGGCGTGGCATAATGACAATATACGGAGGTTTTTATGAAGGCAACGGGAATCGTGAGAAGGATCGACGAATTGGGGCGGGTGGTCATCCCCAAGGAGATCCGCAGGACGCTGCGCATCCGCGAGGGCGATCCGTTGGAACTGTTTACCGATCGCGATGAATTGATGCTGAAAAAATATTCGCCCATCGCTTCGGTGGAGCGGTTTTCGGAGGGTACGGCCAAGTCGCTGCACGAGCAGAGCGGGTTTTTGGCGGCCGTGACCGATACGGACAACGTGCTGCATGCGTTCGGCACGGGGCGCAAACTGCTGGCGGGGAAGGCCGTTTCGGACGAGCTGACCGAACTGATGACGTCGCGCCGCAGCCATCTTGCCAGCCTGGCCGAGGGCGGGAGCGTACTGCCGGTGGTGCGGGAAGGGGAGTGCGCCTGCACGGCGCAGCTGATCGTACCCATCGTGGCGGGCGGCGACTGTTTGGGGACGGTCATCCTGCTTTCGACGGAGGAGGGGGCGGTCGTGGAGGGCGCCGCGGTCAAGCTGGCGCGGCTGACCGCCGATATCATTGCCAGCCAGTTTGATTGAGCACACAACGCGCGCGCCGCGTCTGCGGCGCGCGTACGGGCGCGCAAAGGCCCGTTTCGGCGCGTCGTTTTTTAAAAATGTCGCCGTGATCTCTTTGGGCGGGGTGGTCGCCAAGGCGATCGGGGCATGTTACCGCATCCCGCTTTCAAACCTGCTGGGCGGGTACGGCGCGGGGTTGTATCAGATGGCGTATCCGCTGTTTTGCCTGATGCTCACGTTCACCTCGTTCGGCGTGCCCGCGGCGATCGCGCGCGCCGTTTCGGCGGAGCGGGCCGCGGGGGCTTCGCACACCGGAACGGTGCGGGCGGCGCTGGCGGCATTTGCGGCGTTGGGAACGGCGGGCGCACTGTTTATGGCGCTGACGGCCCCTCTTGCCGCACGCCTGCAGGGCGATGTCGGGCTTACGCGCTGTTATTTTGCCCTGCTGCCCGCGGTGCCGCTCGTGGCGCTTATCGCGGTGCTGCGCGGCTATTTTCAGGGGTGCGGCAAAATGGCGCCTACGGCGTTTTCCGAGCTCGCCGAACAGACGGTAAAGGCGGCGGTCGGCCTGCTGCTGGCGGCGCGTGCGGCCGATCCGGCGCACGCGGCCGCCGCCGCGCTGTTCGGCGTGACCGTCTCGGAAGGAGCGGCGCTCCTTCTTCTTGCGGCGTTCCGTCGTGCGGAGCGGGGCGGACGGCGTCTGCTGTCGGGGCGGCGGCCGGCGGGCGCGGGGCTGCTGACCGCCGCACTGCCGGCTATGGCCGCCGCCGCGTTGCTGCCCGTTTCGCAGATGGCGGACAGCGTGCTCCTTGTACGGCTGCTCTCGCGGCATACGGCGCGCGCGGTATCGCTGTACGGGTTGTTTGCGGGGAACGTCGCCTCGCTGATCGGACTGCCCGCCGCGCTCTGCAGCGGGCTTGCGGCCGCATCCGTGCCGGTCGTTTCCGCCTGTTTTGCGCGCGGGGACGAGGCCGAGGGGCGTCGCCGAACCTACGGTGCGGTGCTGACTTCGCTGGCGCTGGCGGTGCCGTGCGCCGTCGGGCTGTACGTTGCGGCGCGGCCCGTTGCGGCGCTGCTGTTTCCCTCCCTTTCGCCGCAGGACGGGGCGCTGCTCGTCGGGCTGCTGCGCCTCTCTTCGGTGTCCGCCGCCGCCATGGCGGCCGTCAACACGCTTGCGGCATGCCTTACGGGCATGGGGCGGGCGCGCTGCGCCGCGTTTTCTATGGCCGTCGCCGTTGCCGTAAAATTCCTATTGCAGTGGCTGTTGGTCGGAGACCCCGCTTTTTCCGTCGGCGGCGCGGCGGTTGCGTCCAACGCCTGCTATCTGGTTGCTTTTTTTCTGGATTTGTTCTATACTAAAAAGAAAAAACCGACAGCGAGGCAGTATGATCACAATTATCGGGCTCGGTGCGGAAAGGGGAGACGTATCCGTGCGGGCGCTTGCGGCGATGCGGGCGGCGGACGTCGTATGTCTGCGCACGGCGGCGCACCCCTCGGCGGAAAGCTTGACCGAGGCGGGGATCCCCTTTCGGACATTTGACGCGCTCTATGAGCGAAGCCGCAACTACGATACGCTGACGCGCGCCATCGTGCGGGAGATAAAGCGCTGCGGGCGTACGCAGTCCGTCTGCTATTGCGTGGACGGCGACGTGTGGGAGGACCGCGCCGCCCGTATGCTGGCGGCCGGCCGCGGCGTAAACGTCCTCTCCGGCGTGGCAAAGAGCGCCCGCGCGGCCGCCCTGGCGGGCGTGGGCGGAAAATATACGGCCGTATCGGCCGAAGAACTCTCGGGCGAGGAGCTTGTGCGCCCGCTGGTCGTATACGACGTCGCCTCCCGTCAGCTGGCGGGCGACGCAAAGCTGCTGCTTGCCGAACGCTTCGGCGACGAGGCGCCGGCCTGGTATGTGTGCGGCGGGCGGGCAAAGCGTATTGCGCTGTTCGAGGCGGATCGCCAGGAGATATACGACGTACAGACGGCGCTGGTGCTGCCCGCGCAGCCGCTTTTGGAAAAGCTGCGGTTCGGGCCGGACGACCTTATGGCCATCCTGCGCCGCCTGCGCGCGCCGGACGGCTGCCCGTGGGACAGGGCGCAGACCCATCGCAGCATCCGCATCAACGCCGTAGAGGAGGCCTACGAGCTGGTCGACGCCGTCGACGCGGACGATCCCGAAAAGATCTGCGAAGAGGCGGGCGACGTCACGATGCAGGCGGCCTTTCATACGCTGATGGAGGAGGAGCGCGGGCACTTTACCGTGACCGACATGTTCACCGTGCTTTGCCGTAAGCTGATCGACCGCCATACGCACGTGTTCGGCAATGACGCCGCCGCGGGCGAGGACGGCGCGCTGTCCGTGTGGGAAAGGAACAAAATGACCGAAAAGCACCAGACGACCTTCTCCGATTCCGTCAACGACGTGCCGCAGATCTTTCCCGCGCTGCTGCGCGCGCAAAAGATCTGCAAGCGCATGCAGAAGGGAGGCTGGAAGTTCGATACATACGAAAAGGTCCTGGATACGCTGAACAAAAAGCTGAGGGCGCTGAAAGAGGCGCACGGGCGCGGCGACGGCGAGCGGGCCGCGCGGCTGATGGGCGACGCGTTGATGTGTATGTGCCGCCTCGGGCGCCTGACGGGCGCGGACTGCGAACAGGCGCTGTCGGACGCGGCAAAGCGGGCGCAGCGGCGCTACACGGCCTTTGAGGCGCTTGTCCTGGCGGACGGCAACGACGTGAACGGTCTGTCCGAAGAGGCGTTTAAGGCGTACCGTCGCGCGGCAAAGGAGCGCGCAGCCCATGCAGACGATTGAGGCCGCCGGGCTCGTCGTGCCGGGGAACGCCTTGCTCGCCCCCATGGCGGGGTATACGAACCATCCTTTCCGCATGCTGTGCGCGCGTATGGGCGCGGCGCTCACGTATACCGAAATGGTCAGCTGCAAGGGGCTGCTGTACGGCAGCGAAGAGACCAAAAAGCTGTTGATTTGCGGGGACGAATCGCCCAAGGCGGCGCAAATTTTCGGAAACGATCCGCAGATCATGCGCGCCGCCTGCGAAAGCGAAGCGCTGGCGCCCTTTGACCTCATCGATATCAACATGGGCTGCCCCATGCCCAAGATCGTAAAAAACGGCGAGGGCAGTGCGTTGCTGGAAAATTTTCCGTTGGCGGAGCGGGTGATCGCGGCCTGCGTAAAGAGCGGCAAGCGCATCAGCGTAAAGTTCCGCATCGGCGTGACCGACGCGCACAAGTTCGCCGCCGAGTTCGCGCGGCTGTGCGAAGGGGCGGGGGCGTGCATGATCGCCGTACACGGCCGCACGCGCGAGCGGGTGTATGCGGGCGCGCCGGACTATGCCGAGATCGCCGCCGCCAAAAACGCGGTGAACATTCCCGTCATTGCCAACGGCGGCGTGTGGTCCGTAAAAGACTTTAACGGCATGCTCTCTCGTACGGGAGCGGACGGGGCGATGATCGCCCGCGCCGCGCTCTATCGTCCGCAGCTGTTTGCGGAGATCGCCGGGCGCGAGGCCCCGCCCGTGCGCGATTGGTTCGCCCGTCAGCTCGCCGAAACGGCGGCGCTGTACGGCGAGCGGTTCGCCGTGGTGTTCATGCGCAAAATGGCCGCCTTTTACTGTAAGGGCATGCCGGGTGCGGCCGAGCACAAACGCCGCCTGTTTTCGTCGCAGACGACGGAGGAGGTCGCCGCGCTCGCGCGGGAAATTTTTGCATAGCGCGCATGCTGCGCGGCCGCTCGTTTGCCGACGCCTTCGGGCGTCGGTTTTTTACTGCCGCGGCTGTTTTGGGCGCTTTCCCCGCCTTGCTTGCGTGTCGGACATGCTCCCCGCCTGCGGCGGTTGCGTATCGGACATGCTCTCCGCTTGCGGCGGTTGCGTGTCGGACATGGCCTTTGCGGGGCGCACCGTCACCGTGCCGCACAGCACGTCCGAATAGGAGTATGCCGTCTTTCCCAAAAAGGTCTTGTCGTCCGGCTGAACGGTGAACAGGGCGGGGTATACGCCGGAGAGCGTTCCGCAAAACCGCAGCGTCTTGTTGCGCCCCAGGCGCACGGTGACGCCCACCGGCTGAAACAGGCAGTCCGCAATACCGCGTCGGATGCGCGCAATGTCGTTGTTGCGCTTTATCATACGTCGATCATCGACCGTTTTTCCCAAAAATATACCTTGATTCGACGGCGTACGTTGCGAATAACCGCCGTACAAAGCGCATACGATAGAAAAAAGCTTTTATCGGGAGTGCGCTATGGCGATCAAAACGCAGACAGAGACCTTTCGCGGGTATGGAAAATTGTTGCAGCTCAATGCACAGACGGCGGTGGAGAGCCGTTTTCCGGAGGTGGAGACGGTGCTTACGGTGCATGCCGACGCTCACCTTACCGGGGCAGAGGCCGGCAACGGCGAGGTACGCTATTTCGGCAGGGCGCGCCTTTCCATTGTATACGAGGACGCCGACCGACGGGTGTGCCGTGCGGAGAAGGGCGTGGAATTTTCGGCCGTCGCAAAGGACGAGCGCGTGTTTCCCGCCATGGCGGCGCGGGCGGCGGTAGCGGTGGAAAATTTGTCGGTGCGGCGGGAGGGCTCCGGGACCTACGTTACGGCGCTGTTGGGCGCCGATATCGCGCTGTTCGGCGAGCGGAGCTTTTCTTACCTCGCCGGGGGCGATTTGGTGGTAAAGCGCGACCCCGTCACCGTGCTGAACGCCCACCTGGTCTCGGGCGCCGCCGAGGCGGAGGACGCGTTCGAGGCGGGCGGCGTGGGCGACGTGCTGCAGCATGCCGAGACGGTGTACCTCTCCGAGATCGACGTCCGCTCGGGGAGCTTGCTCCTTGCGGGCGAGGTGCGTCTGGGCGTGTTGGCCATGCGGGGAGAGGACCTCGTCTCGTTCGAGCGGCTCGTTCCCTTTCGCATCGATATCCCCTCCGAGGCGGCCGCGCCCGGCTGCCGCGCCGAGGCGCGGGTGTGCGTGACCGACGCGTCGATCCGTGCCGAGCCGGACGAGGAACGGGAGAGCTGCCGCATGTCGGTCGTCCTCTCCCTTCGGGCGGAGGGCTGCATCTACGAGGAGGTGGCGGTGGACGCGGTGACGGACGCCTTTTCCTGCAACAGCCGCGTTCGGCTTACGTTTGCCGAAGGCGACAGCGAGGGCGTCGGCGAAACCGTCTGCCTGACCGAGCGCGTTTCGGGGCGCGCCGCGCTCTCGGCTTCGCTCGATTTTTCCGATGCGCTGCAGGCGGTGACTCTGCAGCGCGCCGAGGCCAACCTGGTGCGGACGGCCGATGGGATGCGGGCGGAGGGGGTGGCCATGGCCACGCTGCTGGTGCGCGGCGCCGACGGCGGTCGCCGCGGGATCGAGATGAGTTTGCCCTTTTCGGTGGCGGTGGACGTACAGGAGGCCGACGTGCGCGTTCTGGCGTGCGGTATGAGTGCGCGGCAGAAACAGGAAGGGGAGATCGACGCCGAGGCGACGTTGAAATTTGCGCTGCTGCAGCGCCGCAAAGCGAGGGCAAAGGTCGTTTCGGAGGTGGAGGAGGGCGAGGCGCTCGCGCCAAATGACAGCGCCGTCAGCATCTATGTGCCGCGTGCGGGCGACGGGCTGTGGGAGCTCGCCAAACGGCTCGGAAAATCGCCCGAGGAGGTCGTCGCCGGCAATCCCGATCTGGAGTTTCCCGTGCGGGAGGGGCAGCGCGTGATCTTATACCGCAAAAAGAGTTTGGAGGGCTGAACGGGCCGCCCGCGCGTCGCGCGGGCGGTTTTTGCGGGCGGGGACGGCGGGCGGCGTGCAAAAAATCGCATTGTAAAATTTTTGTGTGCCGTCTTGCCAAACGGGAGGGGTTTGTGGTACAATAGCGGATATGAACAGGATCTGCGTCCGCGCTTGCGCCAAGATCAATTTAACGCTGGACATCGTCGGCGCCGGGGGCGGGTTCCACGCGATCGATTCGCTGGCCGTCACCGTCTCTCTCGCCGACCGCGTCTGCGTACGCCGTCGGCGGGACGAGCGTATCGTCGTACGCATGCGCGGCGTGGGGAGCGAGGACATCCCTCCGCAGCAGAATAACGCCGTGCGTGCGGCAAGGGCGTTTGCGGCGCGTTTTCACACGGGCGGCGCGGAGATCACGATCGTCAAGCGCATCCCCGTCGGCGCGGGCCTGGGCGGTTCGTCTGCCGACGCAGCGGGCGTGCTGCGGGCCATGGCCGGGTTGTACGGCATAGGGGACGCGGCCGCGCTGAAGACGATCGCAGACGAGTTGGGGAGCGATACGGGGTACCTGCTGACGGGCGGGCTTGCCCGCCTTACGGGTCGGGGCGAGCAAGTGCAGGCGCTGGCACAGCCGTTGCCGCTGTACGTTCTGCTCCTTATCCCTGCGGGCGGCGTTTCCACGGCGGCGTGCTACGCCGCGTACGACGACATGGGGGCGGTCTGCACGCCGTGTACGCAGCGCGTATGTGCAGCGCTGGCGGCGGGCGAGACGGCCGCGGCGGCAGCCGCCATGCAAAATGCCCTTACCATGCCCGCCATGCGCCTCAACGGCGACGTGGAAAAGGCGCTGCGGCAGCTGCGGGCGTTCCCGTCCCTCGGGGCAGGCATGACGGGATCGGGCAGCGCGTGTTTTGCGTTGTTTGCAACACGCGCGCAGTGTTTGCGGGCGCGCAGACGGGTCGCCGGCGCGTGGCGCGCCCTGTGCGTGCGGACGACGGAACGGGTCGCCCTTCCCGGCGAGACAAAACATGAAGCGGGCGCCCGCGTGCGGCGCGGCGAAAAAAGGAGAAAACATGGAAGAACGCATCATCGATAAAGACGCTCTGCGCGGCGTAAAAGTAAAAAAACGCGAGGGCGAGCAGGACGTTGTGGACGCGCTTGCGCCGGAGGCCGAGACGCCCGACGAGGCGGAAAACGCAGCCTACGTGCTGGATTTCCCCGAAGGGGAGGAGGACGACGAGCTGGTGGGGCTTACGCCCACGCAGCTGCAGGAGGTCCTGGAACGCCGTCGGCGTGCAGAGCGCGAGGCGCGCGAACAGTGCGACGCGCTGTGTGCCTCCGCGGACGCGGCGCTGGCTGCGGGCACCTTCCGCGAGGCGGAGACGCTGTATCTGCAGGCGATCGCCTGCATTGCGGAGGACGAACGCGCGCAGATCGGCCTGTGGCAGGCACGAACGCACAATTATACCTCGCCCGACGTTCTTTACGACGGCGATATGGCGGCCGAATTTGCGCGGGCGCTGCCCGCCGCGCGCGGCGGCGTGTTGCAGGCGTTCGGCGAAGCGCTTGCCAAGGAGCGCGGCGCCCTTTCGGCCGAGGCGGATCCGCTGCGTCGGAAGGTAGAGGCTGCGCAGGAGGCGCGGCGCGGGCCCTTTGCGGCCAACCGTGCGTACTATCGCGTTCGGGCCGTCGTCGCGCTGGCGCTGGTCGTTCTGTTTGCCGTGGGCGCCGCCGTCAGCGCCGCGTATATTCTGCGGACGCGCTCGGTCGCGCCCATCGTGCTTACGGCATCGTTCGGCGCGCTTGCGCTGGCGGCGCTGACGGCGCTGTGCGTCTTTGCGCACAAATGGTATGTGGCGGCGGGGTTGTGCCGCGAAAACGAGCGGCTCGCATCCACACCCGAAGGGGAGCGTCTTGCCGCGCTGGAAGAGCGCCTTGCCTGTCTGGGGCTGGCGCTGGGCGAAGAGACTTTTCGGCCGACGGAGCACGGGGCGGAAGAAGCGCCTGCGCCACAGGCAGACGCACCGCGGCAATGACGGTCACAATGCGTATGCGCGGGGGCTTGCGGCCCCCGCTTTTCGTGCCGAAAAAATCGTGCCGCGCCGCCATAAATTTTTAAAAAAGGTATTTACTTTCGGCGGGTTTTCGGGTATAATAGGCGCGGAAAAGCATTGCGGGATAATTCCCCGCGGATATAAGGAGGAATTTGTATGGAACTCATTCACGAAAGCACGGGGAAAAAGCTTTACCGCGACGGCAACAGGCTGATCAAGTCGTTCGATAAGAGCTATTCCAAAGCGGGCATCCTCAACGAGGCGCTCAACCAGGCGCGCGTCGAGGAAACGGGACTCAACATTCCCAAGGTGTTGGAGGTCAGCGTCGTCAACGGCCGCTGGTCGCTCATCTGGGAGTACATCGACGGCGAAACCTTAGAGGCGTTGATGGAAAAGCATCCCGAAAAGACGGACGAGTATTTAAACTTCTTTGTCGATCTGCAAATCCAGATGAGCAAAGAAAAGGTACCCCTGCTGGGCCATCTGCGCGATAAAATGCATGCAAAAATTTCGGCCAGCGCCTATCCCGCAAGCGTGCGCTACGATCTGCATATGCGCCTGGACGGGCTGCCTCGCCACGTAAAGCTCTGCCATGGCGACTTCCAGCCCAGCAACATCGTCATCACCAAGGATGGCACGCCCTACATCATCGACTGGTCGCACGCCACGCAGGGCAACGGCTCGGCCGACGCGGCGCGCACATATCTCATCTTTAAGCTGCAGGGCAAGGACGACCTGGCCGAAAAGTATTTAAAGATGTTCTGCACCAAGACGGATACGGCCATTCAGTATGTGCAGCGCATTCTGCCCATCGTTGCGGCCTCGCAGTCGGTAAAGGGCAAGCCCGAAGAGCAGGAATTTCTTGCCAAATGGGTCAATGTGTGCGATTGGCAGTAAATATTTTTTTCCGTGATCGGAAAGCGGCGGGCAAAGATTTGCACGACAACGGAAGGCTTCGGCCTTCCGTTTTTTTGGTAACGAAACTCCGCGGATAGGTTTCGGATACAAGATAGGCTTTGCCGATGAGCGGAACGGAATTGAAAGCGCGTTATAGGATCGGATCCTTGTCCTCCCTTATAAAGGGAATATGGTAAGCGGAGCGAGGCGGGAGGGTCGTAAACCGGGGACGTTGATAAAAACCCTTCCGCCTTGCCTTCAGAAAGCCGCCGCTCCTCTGCAAGGGGAGGCGAGGGAGGGGAAGGCATACGGCCGTTTACGGGTCGCAAGGAACGATTGCGTGCCTGCCGGGTCTTTCGGGGCGCGGCTTGCGCGCAGCCGGTAATATGAGGGCTAACAGCCAACCCCGCCTATGGCGGCACGCGCCGCAGGAGAAATAAACTGAAAAACCACCGGTTATGCCGGTGGATGATCATTTTCCCGCCTGCTTTCTTCATGCATCCTCCCGGCGCACATGTGTCCGCCGCTCCTTAAAAAGGGATAGGGGCCAAAAAAGGATCGTTTGTTCGCCGAACAAAGGATCGGGGAGGGAAAAAAGATCGCCGCCCGATCGTTTTTTTCTTTAACGGCGAAAGGGGTCGGGCGGCCCGCTTTTTTGCCTCTTTTTATACACGGTCGCGGGGTGAAAGCAAGTGCCGGGGGGATCAAAGAAAACGAACGGCGGCGGACGCGGCGTTCTCTTGCGCTTCGACGTGCCGCAGGGTTTGACAAACCCGTGTTCCCGCGGTATAATGGGCGCATGGAAGTACGCAACGAACGGACCGCGCTCGTTTTGGGCGAGGCGGGGGTGCAAACGCTGAAAAACAGCCGCGTGGCGGTGTTCGGACTGGGCGGCGTGGGCGGTGCTTGCGCCGAGGCGCTGGCGCGCGCGGGCGTCGGCAGCCTGACGCTGGTCGATAAAGACCGCGTGGAAGAGAGCAACGTAAACCGCCAGACGGTCGCCCTGTATTCTACGCTCGGGCAGGATAAGGCTGAGGTCATGCGGGCGCGCATCGCCGATATTTCGCCCGACTGCGACGTGCAGGCGCACGCCGTGTTCTATTTGCCCGAAACGGCCGCGCAGTTTCCCCCGGAGGCGTACGATTTTATCGCCGACTGCATCGATCACGTTCCCGCCAAGGTACACCTTATCCGCATGGCGCTGGCCGCCGGCGTGCCGATCGTCTCCGCAATGGGGGCGGGCAACAAGCTTTTTCCCGAGCGGCTTACGGTGTGCGACCTTTCCGAGACGCAAGTCTGTCCATTGGCGCGCGTCATGCGCCGGGAATTAAAAAAATACGGTATAGAGCATGTTCCCGTCGTGTATTCGGACGAAGCGCCCCTGCCCGCGCCCGCGGGGGTGGTGGGGTCGGTTTCGTTCGTGCCTCCCGTTATGGGGATGATCATGGCGGGTCATATCGTAAGGGAGCTGATAAAATGAACGTCTATCTCGATCATGCGGCCACCTCGCCCGTACGCCGGGAGGTGTTGGAGGCCATGCTGCCCTATTTTTGCGAACAATTCGGCAATCCCGATTCGCCGCACGCCTTCGGGCGGCGTGCCGCCCTTGCCTTGCAGGAGGCGCGCGACGACGTAGCCCGCCTGTTGGGCGTCTCCCCGCGCGAGGTGTACTTTACCTCCGGCGGAACGGAGGCCGATCAATGGGCGGTGCGGGGGATCGCCTGCAAGGGGGAACGGACGGGAGTTGTGGTATCGCCCGTCGAACATGCCGCCGTGCTGGCGGCCGCACGCCTGCGCGGGGCTGCCGTGTGCGGCGTCGGGGAGGACGGCGTCGTCACGCCGGGCCATGTCCGCGAGCGGCTCAAAGAAGAGGGGGGCGTGTCGCTTGTATGCGTCATGGCCGTCAACAACGAAACGGGCTGCGTTCAGCCCGTGTCTGCCCTGGCCGAGGCCGCGCATGCGGCGGGCGCATACTTTTTTTCGGACTGCGTGCAGGCCGCTTCTGCCTGCGATCTGTCTGCGATCTGCGCCTGCTGCGACGCACTCGCGCTTTCGGCGCACAAGGCGGGCGGGCCCAAGGGCGCGGGCGTGCTCGTCGTAAAGCGCGGCGTGCCCCTCGTTCCCCTCATCGCGGGCGGCGAGCAGGAGCACGGCATGCGCGGGGGCACCTCAAACGTGGCGTTTGCGGTGGGGCTTGCGCGCGCTCTGCGGCTGGCGCAGGCCGAGCGTACGGCGTTCGTGCGGCATACCGGGTCGCTGCGTACGCTGTTCGAGCAGCGCATTGCGGCAGCGCTCGGCGACGAGGTGCGCATCGACGGGGCGGCGCGCACGGCCAACATTTCGCACATCACCTTTGCGCGGGGCGGCACGGCGTTTTTAAACGTACTCGATCTGGCGGGCGTCGCGTGTTCGGCCGGAGCTGCCTGCTCGGCGCAGAGCGCCGCGCCCTCGCACGTGATGCTGGCCATGGGCCGCTCGCCGCAGCAGGCGCTGGCGGGCGTGCGCTTTTCGTTCGGCCGCGAAACGACAGAGGAGGAGGCCGCCTTTGCCGCGGATACGGTCGTCTCGTGCTATCGCGCGTTTACGGCGCGTCGGTAGCGCGCCTGCGGCGGGATCGCCGCCCGGACGGCGCGCTTTGACCGCGGGGAGGCCCCCGCGGTTTTTTTCGCGGCAAAATTTCTTTCGTCGCGCGCATTCGACATGTATTTTCTCTTCTAAACGCGTCCGCCGCGGCATAGAGTATGATAGCTTGGCAGGGATTCCCGTCAAACGAAACTCATTCCGAGGTGGATCATGAACGAAGAACTCAACTATGCCGAGATGCTGGAGATCCCGGTGGAGACGGTGACCGTCAGCCGCAAGGAAAAGAAGAAGCGCCCGCGCGAGGAGGATCTCTCCGAGCGGGTGGTGGAGGCGGTGAACGACCGCGTGGAGACGCACGATCCCGCCTTTGCCGAAAGCAGGACCATCGAGCGCGCGGCGGCTCCCGGGCGTTCTGGCACGGCGCGGCGCATCCTGTTCGGCGAACTCATCGCCGTGTGCGCGCTGTGCGCCGTCATCTTTCTGACCAACATTTTTATGACGGACAGCGCCATCAATACCTTTGTGCGGGGGCTCTTTCGCGGCGAAGCCGAGACGGCCGATACGCGCACCTATGCCGACTTTTCGCTCTCGTCCGTCGTAAACGAGTATGTCGACGCGGACCTTGCCGTGTCGGAGACGGGCGTGCTGTCGTTTACGGCTGCCTGCTCGGTGTATGCGCCCTGCGACGGGGAGGTGGCCGCCGTAAACGGTGACGCGCAGAACGGATATACTGTGGAGCTGCGCCACTCCGACTCCTTTTCGTCCGTATTGAGCGGCCTGACCAACGTGTACTTTGCCGAGGGCGAAAGCGTGCTCTCCAACGTCCCGCTCGCCTATACCGACGGAACGCACGCCGTCCGCGTGACCTTTTACGAGGACGGGAACCTGCTCAACTGTTATACGATAGGCGAGGACGGGCTTGCCTGGAGTTAAACTTCGCTTTCATCCGCTGTTTTTTGCGGCGGGCGTGCTCTCGGCGTTTACGGGCGATCTCATGCTGTTTTTGGCGGCCGTGTTCGCCGCGCTGCTGCACGAGTGCGCCCACGCCTTTGCGGCGCGGCGGTACGGGTTCGTGCTCGACCGTATCGTGCTCATGCCGTACGGGGCGGTCGTCTCGGGCGATATCTCCGGCATGCGCCGGCGGCAGGAACTGGCCGTGCTGTTGGCAGGGCCGTTGGCAAACGCCGCCTGTGCGCTGCTGTTTGCGGCGCTCTGGTGGCTTTGGCCGGAGACCTATCCCTACACCGATACGGCGGCGCAGGTCTCGTGTTCGCTGTTTTTGGTCAACCTGCTGCCCGCCTGTCCGCTGGACGGCGGGCGCATTTTGCGCCTGCTGCTGGCGCCGTTGGGCGCGCGGCGCGCGCAGGCGATCTGTACGGCCGTCACCGTGGCGATCGCCTCGGGCGTTTTGGTGTGGTTTTCGGCCAGTTGTTTTTCGCGGCCCGCCTGGTCGGCGCTGTTGTTCGGCGTCATGCTGCTGTTCGGCCTGCGCGGGGGAACGCCGTACGCGCGCCTCTCGTTTGCGCGCGCAAAGAGCTTTGCCCGCGGGATCGAGGAGCGCCGCGTCGCGCTCTCCGCCGCCTGTACGGTGCAGGACGCGCTCCGTTTTTTGTGCGAGGAGCGTTACCTGGTACTCGTCCTGTTCGAGGGCGAGGAGTTTTTGGGCGAGCTGAGCGAGGAAGAATATCTTACCGCGGTGCGGGCGGGGGAATTTTCGCGCCCGCTGCGCGAATGTCTGCCAAAGCTTTAAAATCGCTTGAAAAAAAAGCGGCAATATGGTACAATCGACCCATCATGCACCGTTCGCGCGGGGCCGACAGGGTTGTGTACGATGAAGAGGGAGTGGTTTTTCGACCGTTTTTGCGGCGAGCAGATCGCCGTATGCGCGGAAGACGGGATAATTACAGAGGTGAACGTCGCCTCGGAGCGGGCAGACGATCAGACGGGCAATATCTACAAGGGGCGCGTGTGCAACGTCGTCCCCGGCATGCAGGCCGCCTTTGTCGCCTGCGGGCTGGAGCGCAACTGTTACCTGCCGCTCGACGAGCGCGCGGCGCGGTTTTCCACCTACGACGGCGATGGAAACGCGCACGAGAGCCTTTCGCTGAAGGAAGGCGACGAAATTTTGGTGCAGATGGTAAAGCCGCCGCGCGGCGGCAAGGGCGCCAAAGTGACGTGCGACTTGTCTTTTGTAGGCAAAAACCTTATTTACCTGCCGCAAACGGATTTTTTGGGGATCTCCCGCAAGATCACCGACGAGGCCGTGTGCGAGAGCTTGCTAAAGGAGGCCGATAAGCTGCGTACCGCGGGCGAGGGGTTTATCGTCCGTACGGCGGCGGAGACGGCCACCAGGCGGCATTTAAAAATCGAATCGGACTATTTGCGCCGCATGTGGCGCATGGTGGCCAAGGCGGCCAGCGCCGCGCCCGTGGGCGAGGCGGTGTTCAAAGAGTACGATCTGTATCAGAAGGTGATGCGCGACAGTTTGGGCGGCGGCATCACGCGCATCTGCGTGGGGGATCCCGACGTGTACGAGCGGGTGATGCGCGTCGCGCGGCTGCGGGCCGACCTGGGCGAGCGCAAGGTGGCACTGTTTTCGGGCAAGGGGAGCATGCTGCGCGCGTACGGGCTGGACCGGCAGCTGAAGGCGTTGGCATCGCCGCGGGCGGAGCTTTCCAACGGCGGGTATCTCGTCATCGATCACACCGAGGCCATGACGGTCATCGACGTCAATACCGGCAAATATATCGGGGAATCCGATCTGGAGAGCACGGTGTTCCAAACCAATCTCATCGCCGCGCGCGAGGTCGCGCGTCAGGCCCGACTGCGCAACCTGGGCGGGATCGTTGCGGTGGATTTTATCGACATGGCGCAGGAAGAGCATCGCGCCGCCGTGGACGCCGCGCTCGCCGAGGCGCTTGCGGAGGATCGCGCCAAGTGCCGCGTGATCCCCATGGGCGATCTGTGCGTGACGTTGTTCACGCGCAAGCGCATCGAAAAAGACCTGGCGTCCTTTTTTTACAAGCCCTGCCCCGGCTGTACGCAGCAGGGGTATGTATATTCCGACGTGTACATGGCAGTACAGCTGCGCGTAGAGCTGATGGAGTGTTTTGCCGCGGGCTATAAGGCGGCCGTTGTAGAAGTGGGCCGCGGCCTTGCCAAGGCGCTGTTGGCCGGCCGCTATTTTACGGAAGATCTGCGCGGCCGCTGGAACGGGCGGCGCGTGTATCTCATCCCGCACGAAGACTGGCGCGACGATCGTTTTTTTGTGCAGGGGAACGACGCCGCCGTGCTCACTCTCCCCGACGACGCGCAGCTCCTATATTAAACGCATAAAATGACGGCCGCCTTGCGCCGCGCTCCGTTAACGGACGCGCCGCAAGGCGGCTTTTTGGTAACGAAACTCCGCGGATCGGTTGCGGGTACAAGCGCGGCTTTGCCGATGAACAGAACGGAATGGAAAGCACGTTATAGCATCGGATCCGTTCCCTCACTTATAAAGTGAGGGTGGCGAGCGCGGCGAGGCGGGAGGGTCGTAAACCGGGGACGTTGATAAAACCTCTTTCGTCTTGCCTGCGGCAAGCCGCCTCCCCTTATAAAGGGGAGACAAGGGGAAAGAGCCTTCAGAAAGCCGCCTCCCCTTGCAGAGGGGAGGCGAGGGAGGGGAAGGTATACGGCCCGTTTACGGTAGAAGGGAACGATTGCGCGACTTCCGGGCTGTCCCGGGCGCGCCTTGCGCGCGGCCGGGAATATGAGGGCTGCGGCCCGTCCCGTCCATGGCGGCGCGAGCCGCAGGCGAAGGAAAATGAAATACCACCGGCGATGCCGGTGGATGATGATTGCGGGATTCGTTTGCGCGCGGGGACGGCTCCCGGGGAATCCCCGTTCCGCACGATGCCTTTGTCCGCCGAGGGGGTTCGCCGTGCAGACGCGGATCGGGCCAGGCGTCGAACGCCGCGCCCGGGGACGGCTCCCGGAACAATGCCCCGGCCGGACATTCCGTATAAAGGGCGTCTGTTCAGGCGATCAGCGCCTTCCAGCGCCGTTCAAAGCGTTCTTCCGCGGCCAGCAATTCTTTGGCGAGCGCTAGAATATCGTCGTCCGCGCACGAGGCGCATACCTCGCCCAGCGTGCTCTTTAAGGCGGTGATGCCCATCACGGTGCCGCGCACCATCATTTCCGCAATGTGCGCGCGGGAGTCGTCGGCCAGCGTGCTCATCTTAATGCTGCTCCACATCATGGCCTTTTTGATGGGGCCCGGGTTTTTTAATTCGACGCCCTTGTCCTTTGCCAAGATCGCGGCGCGCCCGCCGATCTTTTCGTAGTCCTCGTGTTGGCGCAGCAGCTCCTCCTTTAATTCGGCATCTTCCGTCTCCGGAAGGATGTCGGAGATGGATTGCAGGGCCAGCAGACAGTTGCGGTGCACTTCCGCAAGCACTTCTTCGCTTTTTTTAAGTTCCATTGCGTCCTCCTCTTGTAAAGTATGCGTAGGGGAGCGCAAAAATATTCCGTATAAATGCACGCATCCGGCAAAAAAGTCGCGCAAAAGCGTTTGACATTTTGTTCGGGATGTGGTACAGTAAACACCGAGCCGCCAAGAACGGGCTTTAAAGTATCCTGCGCCGCAGGGTCGCCTGCATTTTCTTGCGAGACTGGGAAGAGGAGGTATTCAACGTGTACGCAATCATCGAAAACGGCGGAAAGCAGTACAAAGTTTCCGAGGGCGACGTGTTAAAGGTGGAAAAGCTCGATGCCGAAGTGGGAGCCGAGGTTTCGTTCAACGTCGTCATGGTCTCGGACGGGACTGCCGTCAAGCTGGGCGAAGACGCGAAGGGCGCATCGGTCACGGCCAAGGTAGAAGCGCAGGACAAGTTTAAAAAGATCATTGTCTTCAAGTACAAGGCCAAAAAGAACGAGCGCAAAAAGCAAGGCCATCGCCAGCCGTTCACCGCGGTGCGGATCGAAAAGATCTCGCTGTGACCGCACGGGGCGCATCGCCCGAAAATTTCAGCATAAGGAGAATAAGGATATGTTTTTCATCAGCTTATTCGCGCATAAAAAGGGGACCGGCTCTTCGCACAACGGACGCGACAGCGAGGCAAAGCGCCTCGGCGTAAAGCGTCAGGACGGCCAGTCGGTGCTTGCGGGCAGCATTCTCGTCCGCCAGCGGGGGACAAAGATCCATCCCGGCAACAATGTCGGCATCGGCGGGGACGACACGCTGTTTGCCTTAAAGGACGGCGTTGTAAAGTACGAGCGCAAGGGCAAAGATAAAAAGCAGGTAAGCGTCTATTAAAACGTAGCGTTCCGCGGAGTTCCGCGGAACGATTTTTTTAAAAAAAGTAAAAAAAGTTGTTTTCGGCAAGAAAAAACGCTTGCGTTCTTGGTGCGGATGTGATATAGTATTCAAGCAAGTTCGGAAGCTTAGCTCAGCCGGGAGAGCATCTGCCTTACAAGCAGAGGGTCATAGGTTCGATCCCTATAGCTTCCACCATACAGTGCGGAATGTTGATTATGCGGGAATAGCTCAGTGGTAGAGCGTCACCTTGCCAAGGTGAATGTCGCGGGTTCGAGTCTCGTTTCCCGCTCCAGAGTGAGTGAATTCCGCGCTGTTTTTTATTTGTTTCGTTCGGTCACCGAACGGACGCGGCGCCATAGCCAAGTGGTAAGGCAAGGGTCTGCAAAACCCTGATTCCCCGGTTCAAATCCGGGTGGCGCCTCCAGGGCAAAAAAGAGCGCGTTTTTGCGCTCTTTTTTTGCGCGGCGCGTCGGTCACGTCCGCGCGTATTTTTTGCGGGCAAAGGCAAAAAGTTTGCGGCGAACGATTGCCTAACGCTTTGAAATCCGATATAATAGAAAGGTATCATATACCCGCGCCGCCTTCGGCGGCGGAACGGAGGAATATACGTTGAAGATTTATGCGCAGAGCGCGGAAGAGGCCGTACGCCGTCTGGCGTCGGACGCCAGGCGCGGTTTGATCGAGGCGGAGGTGACGGAGCGCCGCTTAAAATACGGCGAAAACAAGCTGGCCGAACGCAAAAAAAAGAGCATGGCGCTACGCTTTTTCGAACAGTTCAAAGACGTAATGATCCTGATCTTGCTGGCGGCGGCGGTCGTCTCGTTCATCGTGGCCTGCGTAAACGGCGATCCGAAAGAATTTATCGAACCGGCGCTTATCGTGTTTATCGTCATTTTAAACGCGGTAATGGGGCTGGTGCAGGAAAACAAGGCCGAAAAGGCGCTGGATGCCTTAAAGAACATGTCTGCGCCGCACGCGCGCGTCGTGCGCGAGGGCCGCGAAAAGGTGGTGGGGGCGGCCGAACTGGTGCCGGGCGACATCATCCGCTTGGAGGCGGGCGACTTTGTTCCGGCCGACGCGCGCCTTTTGAGCAGCGCCAATTTAAAGTGCGAGGAATCGGCATTGACGGGCGAATCGGTGCCGTCGGAAAAGGACGCCGCGGCGACGGTGAACGAAAACGCCGCCATCGGCGACCGCGTGAACATGGTGTTTTCCGGCTGTTCGGTCACGTACGGCACGGCCACCGCCGTTGTGGCGGGAACGGGCATGAATACCGAAATGGGCAAGATCGCCAACCTGCTCTCGGGAGAAAAGGAGAGCAAGACGCCTCTGCAGGTCAAATTGGGCAAGTTGGGCAAGTGGCTGGGGATCGTGGCGCTGGCGGCCTGCGCCGTCGTATTTATCGTGGGGCTGATCACGCAGGGCGTGGACGAGCTGATCAACCTGTTCATGACGTCCGTTTCGCTGGCCGTGGCGGCGATCCCCGAGGGGCTCCCCGCCGTTGTCACCATCGTGCTCTCCATCGGCGTCACGCGCATGGTAAAGCGCAACGCCGTCATCAAGCGGCTGCCCGCGGTGGAGACGCTTGGCAGTGCTTCCGTCATCTGTTCGGACAAGACGGGTACGCTGACGCAAAACCGTATGACGCTGGTAAAGACCTATCTCGACGGCGGCGCCATCCGACCGTTCGATGCCGCCGCCGCTTCGCCCGAAGAGAGGCGGCTGCTGGAGTGGGCCACGCTCTGCTGCGACGGATCCGTCTCGGTCGAGGACGGAAAAGAGGTGCATGTGGGCGATCCCACCGAAACGGCCATCGTGCTGGCGGCGCTGCGCCTCGGGAGCGAGCAGCAGGCCCTGAACGAGCGCTGCCCGCGCGTTGCGGAACTTCCCTTCGATTCCGACCGCAAACTGATGACTTCGGTCAACCGCGTCGACGGCGCGCTGATCGCCATCGTAAAGGGCGCCTTTGACGTTATGACGGCGCGCTGCAAAGAGGGGCACATCGAGGGCGCGCGCATCGCCAACGACGTGATGAGCGGCGAGGCGCTGCGCGTTTTGGCAGTCGGCTACAAGCGCCTGGAAGCGCTGCCCGAAAAGCTGACGAGCGAGGCGCTGGAGACCGATCTCACCTTTTTGGGACTGGTGGGCATGATCGACCCGCCCCGTCCCGAGGTAAAGGAGGCGGTAGACGTGTGCCGCCGCGCCGGGATACGTCCCGTTATGATCACGGGCGACCACGTGGGAACGGCTTCGGCGATCGCCCGCGAGCTGGGGATCCTGCGCGAGGGCGACCGCGCCGTTACGGGCGCCGCGCTGGACGCCATGTCCGAGACGGAGCTCGATCACGCGGTAGAAAATATCTCCGTCTATGCGCGCGTCTCACCCGAAAACAAGATCCGCATCGTAAAGGCGTGGCAAAAGAAGGGCGAGGTCGTCGCCATGACGGGCGACGGCGTAAACGACGCGCCCGCCCTCAACGCGGCCGATATCGGCTGCGCCATGGGCATCACGGGCACGGACGTCGCCAAGGGCGCGGCCGACATGACGCTGACGGACGACAACTTTGCCACCATCGTCGATGCGGTAAAAGAGGGCCGCGGCATCTATTCCAACATTCGCAAGGTGGTCGGCTTTTTGCTGGGCACCAACATCAGCGAGATCATCGTGGTGCTGCTGGCCATGCTCATATGGCGGGAATCTCCGTTCAGCTCCATCCAGCTGTTATGGATCAACCTGGTGACCGATTCCCTCCCCGCGATCGCGCTGGGGATGGAGCGGCTGGAGCCGGACGTAATGAACGCCCGGCCGCGCGCAAAAGACGAGGGGATCTTTGCGCACGGGTACGGCATAAACATTTTACTGCAGGGCTGTATGTTCGCCGCGCTCTCGCTGGGGGCGTACTGCATCGGAAAGTACGCGCTGGGCCTTACGGGCGAGGCGGCGCAAACGGCCGGCAGCACGCTGGCGTTTATGACGCTGGTGCTCTCCAAAACGCTGCACGCGTACAACATGCGCTCGGCGCATTCGCTGTTTGCGATCGGGCCGTTTTCCAACAAGGCGCTCAATATCGTAACGCTCATTGCCATTGCGCTGTGCGCGTTCGTGTTGGTCACGCCGGGCGTTATGGGCGTGTTCGGCTGCGGCGAAAGCTACCTGCCCTGGCAGGGATACGCGGCCTCCGTGGGGCTTTCACTGGTGCCCTTTGTCGTAATGGAGATCGGCAAGCAGATCGTTGCGGCCTACCGCCGCAGACACGGGGCTTGACAGCGTCCGCCGCCTATGTTACAATATATTCGAACGCGCCCCCGCCCGCGGGCGGGGGATCGGATCGAACGCCGCGCGTTTCGCGCGGCGTTTTTTATCCGCGCGGCAGGCGCGGCGGGGAGGACAGAGCATGAAGACGGTATGGCAGCTTGCGCAGCGCTTTTTCGGGCGGCTCGCTTCGGAGCGGACGGATGCCGCGAACGACGAACTGTGCCTGCGGCGCGCACTGGAGCAGTTTTTGAAGAGCGGCTTAAAAGAGGACGCCTTTGAGGTATATTTTTGCTTTTGCGAGCGCTTCCGCCTGTTCGGCAAGGGATATGACAACACGCAAAAGCTGCTGGAGACGCTGTCCGATCACGAGTATCATTCGGGCGAACTGCTGGCCAAGCACCGCGACCATTATTCGCATTCGGTATATGTGTTTGCGCTGGGGCTGGCGATCTACGCCAACGATCGCGCGTTTCTTGCCGCGTTCGATCGGTTTTACGGGGAGAGTGAACAGCCGACGCGCCGTTTTTTGTACCTGTGGGGGCTGTGCGCGCTCTTTCACGATATCGGCTATCCCTTTCAGCTGGCGCACGAGCAGATCAAGCAGTACACGCGGGAACTGTGGGGGGAGGGGGCCGCGGCAAATCCGTATGTCTCGTTCGGGAACATGGACGCCTTTACCGCCGTCGACGAAGACGATCGTCTCCGCATTGCCCGCACGCTGGGCGTCGACCGTGCCTTTCCGACGTACGACAGTCTGTTTGCCTACGGCCTGAAGCTGCGCAAGGGGTACGACGAGACGGCCGTGGAGCGGAGCCTGGCGGCGCGCGTGCGCGTGCAGCCCGCCTTTATGGACCATGGATATTTCAGCGCGGTCATTTTGGTAAAACAGCTTTTGGCCGTGCCTGAATTTACGCTTACGCAGGCGCGCCTCGACGTGCTTACGGCCATTCTGCTGCACAACAGCTTTAACAAATTCGACGCCCCCGGCCGCAGTCCCGTTGCGGCGGACGAGCACCCGCTCGCCTATCTTCTCATCCTGTGCGACGAACTGCAAAACTGGGACCGTCTTGCCTACGGCAAGGTCAGCAAGCGCGACCCCATCGCTTGGGATGTGCGGCTGGAGATCGGTGCGGGAGCGCTTTCGGCGGTCTATTTTTTCGACGCTCGCACCGTTCGCGACGAGGACGACGAGCTTCGCCCCAACAAGAGCTTCGCCGAGATCGAAAGCGGAGCGTTTGCCCGAAAGATCGGCACCTTCGTCGTGCTCTCCTCGGCACTGTCTGTCCGCGCCGAAGAGAAGGGAAAGCGCAAAAGATCGGCGCTGTACGCCTCGGACAACAGCTTTATCAATCTGTGCGACTTCGCAAAGGCCATTCACGCGAGCTATTTGGACTTTTGCAGGCAGCTGGACGCCGATCACATCAACGAAAGTTTCGAGCGGTTGCCCCTCGAGTTCAAGATCTCCAACATCGAACAGGCCAAGTCGTATGCGTATAAATTGGAGCTGATCAACTGTTTTTACAGCAGCAAAGATCTGGATTATCCCGTGGTGGAAGATTTCCGTGCGGCAAACTGCGGTGCCGTCGGCGGGGACAATTTGGGATTTTTGTGCCGCGAAGAGCACGTCCGCTGGGTCCGCGAAAAGCTGAGCATGGGCTGGAAATACGGCACCGATTACGCCTCCACGCAGGAGCGGAACGCCAAAAAGATCCACAAGGACCTGGTCCCTTACGAGGTACTTACGCCCTCCGAGCAAAAAAAGGACGAGGTGATGATCAACAACATCATCCCGCTCTTAAAAAAATTCGGTAACAATATCCGCATCTACAGCTATCGCACGGGGAGAAAGCCCGATCTGGAGATCGCCGGGATCGGACATCGGTTTTTCACGGGGGATCGCGCGGCCCTCGGGCGGAGCATAAAAAAGATCCTGCTGCGGTATGCCGAACGCTATCGCGTGGTCGTGCGCACCTGCTATGCGTACGGCGCCGATCAGCTGATCGCCGAATGCGCCGCCGAGCTTGGCATTACCACCAAGGCCGTGCTGCCCGCTCCGTACGAGGCGTATATCCGTACGGTGCGCCGCGACTGCCTTGCCGCGGGGGTGCCGTTCGGGGAGGCGGAGGAACTGCGCATGCGCCACTTGCTGGCGCAGACGGCCGTATGCAAGGTCGTTGCGGACGCCGACGCGTTTTACGCTGCGGCAAGCAGATACATCGTGGAAAAATGTCAAAAGGTGATCGCGCTGTGGGACGAACGGGAGCTGCCGCTGTACGATGCGGAGGGCCGGCCCGTCAATCGCGGCGGGACCTATCACAGTATCTGCATGGCGCAGGAGCGCGGCCTAGCGCTCGGGAAGGATATCCATATCATTCATTGCGACCGATGATCAAAGGGCCGCCCCGCGTTTTCGCGGGGCGGCCCTTTTGCAGGCGGCAGACCGCTACGCCCGCAGACGCGTTTCGAACGCTCCTTGCGGAGCGCGGCTATGCGGCCGGAGTGAGTTTTACGGTCAGCACGGTCATGTCGTCGTCTGCCTGTCTGCGGGCGGACTGCAGGGCGCGGTTTAAAATGTTTTCGGCCAGCGCCTGCGGGTTCAGCGGTTTCAGTTCGCTTAAATAGGCGCACAGATCGGCCGAAGAGCCGAACGCCGCGGTCACGCCGTCGCTCATAAAGATCAAAAAATCGTTCTCCTTCATAGTCACGCGCAGCGTGGCGGGGTGGACGGCCTCCAGCATGCCGATGGGCAGCGATTCGCCCTCTAAAATTTTTAATTCCTCGCCCGAAAGCAGATATCCCGCGGGGGAACCGATCTTAACGATGTCGGCGCAGCCCGTATCCAGGTTTACGGCTGCAAGGTCGAGGCAGGAGAAGGTTTCGTCGGCGGAAAAGGCGATCAGGCGGTTGACGGTGGAAAGTATCGTTTCGGAGGGCATTTTTGCCTTGTAAAAGCTTTCAAGCAGCGAAAGGGTGCGCGCCGATACGTCGCGCGCGGGTTCGCCGCTGCCCATGCCGTCAGACAGCGCCACCAAAAAGCGCCGTTCGTCGATCTTTAAAATGGAGTGCGTGTCGCCGCTCGCCGCCTCGCCCTCTTTGGCGCGCGCGGCCAGCCCGAAGGCGGCGTCGAAGTGCGGTTTGCGCCGTAAAATAAAGCAGGCGCGGTCGCGGGTGAGGGGGATCTTTTCGGCCAGCGCCAGCGGCGCGTGCAGTACGGCCCCCGCAACGTCGCACACCGCGCGCGCGTCCGAGGCTGCGTCCAGCGTCATGCTCACGGTCAGGTCGTCGCCCTCGCCGTATAAAAAGATCTCCGAACTGAGCAGGCCGCGTTCCTGCAGCGCGCGCGAAAGCGCCGCGCCCTCGCCCGAGCAGGTGTACGCCCGGCTCTGTTCCAGCGCCAGCTCCTTTAAAATTTCGCTTACGCCGTGTGCCTGTTCGGCAAGCAGACGGCGGCCCTCCTGCGCCGCGTCCAGCTCCGCCGCGCAGCCGCGGTATTCCGCAAGCGCCTTATTCAGCGCAAACAGCAGCCCGGCCACGTTTTTACAGGCGTTTCCCAGGTCGGCGGGCAGGTCGATCAGGTTTACCTTGCCCTTGGCGCGCCCCACGCGGATCAGACGATCGAGGCTCTCCGAAAGGCCGCGCTTTTTGCATGCGTCGCGCTCGGCGCATCGGCTGCACAGCGTGTCGTTCAGGCGGGCGCGCAGGTGTGCGTCGGCGTCGTCGGGGCGCTCCTGTACGCGAAACGCGCACTCGATCTCGCGAAAGAGCGCCGAAACTTCGTACAGCTGTTCGCCTACGGCGCGGCGGTTGCGGTTGATGGCAATGCGCGGCAGCGTGCGTTCGCGGTAGAAGAGAAGGGTGGCCCGCAGTTTGCGGAACGCCTTATCGGGAATGGCGCATACGACGGCCGCCGGCAGCAGGCCGCTCAGCAGCGAAAACAGGAGCTCCGTTCCCCCCGCATAAAATACGCCGTTCAAAAACAGGGCGACAAGGCAGGAGCAGGCGTATAAAAGCGCCGTAACGATGCGCCCGTATCCCGTGCCCGGCAGCGCGCAGCAGGCAAACGCCGCATATGCGGCCGCCGGCAGGGCAGAGACTTCGGCAAAGCAGGCGGGAAGGGACAGCGCCATGGCAAAGGGCACGCAGGCCGCGCTTTTTAACAGGACGGCGGCGCACAGCAACAGCAGCAGCGACAGGGCGTAAAACGCATAGCGGCTCGCCGCGGAAAAGATCCCCATGCCTAAAAACAACCACATAAGGCACAGTTCGGCCAGTTCGCCCGCAGAGAGGCGGCAGCGGAACGCGCGCTGAAGCAGCGCCCGCATACCGCCCTCCGTCAACAGCGCCGCCGGCACAAAGAACGCGGCGAGGACGGCCTTTTGCGCTACGACGGGAAAGGGGACGATCGCATATCCCGCATGCGGGTATAAAAATACAAAGGGCAACTGCGCCGCCAGCGCGTAAAAGATGCGTTCCCAACGCGGCTGTCTGCGAAAGCGGCGATAAAGTGCAAAAACGACCAGCAAAAAGGCAGCCTGCGCGGCACAACACAGCGAGGCCTCGCCCGATACGGCCGCCGCCGAGGCAAGCATGTATACGCCGGCACACAAAAACGGGTCGCGCCCGCACATCAGGGCGGCAAACAGCAGACAAAACGAAAGCGGTTCACGCTGGGGCAGCGCAACATTAAAAAGCGCCATGGCGGCGCCGAGCAATACAAAAAACAGTACGTCTTTGGCCGCCGGCCGCCGAAAAACAAGCTTGCGCATCGTACACCTCGCGGAGTTTTTAAAGAGTATAGCAGACCCCTGCGGCAAAAACGGCACAAAGGACGTCGCATGCTGTCGAAAAACCGTATCCGTAAATACAAAACGTGGGTCCGTGCGCGTCCGCGGACAATGCCGGACGCCCGTATCGGGGCGAAGACGACGCGGCAGCGGTTGATTTGGCGCGGCGGGGATGCAATCGTACGGCGCCGACTCCGGCAAAGCGGTTAGACTGAAATCGTGCGGCGGTGGTTGATTTGGCACGACGTGGACGAAAAAAACGCGGCAGCGGTTGATTTGGCGCGGCGGGGATGAAATCGTACGGCGCTCGCGGGTCATGCGTTATTACGAGCCTGACGCGTGGCGCATCATGACAGGGGCATACCTTCCCGCGTCGTACGATCGAACGTCGCAGAAAAGAAAGCGCGCCGCCATGGTTTATGTATAAAACGGCGGCGCGGCGATCGGCAACCGATACGGCGTTGATTCATTCTAACGTCGCGGCGATCCAAACAATACGGCAAACGGCTCATTTGGTACGGCAACGGGCAACCGTTACGGCGGTTTTGGACTGCGGGTTTTTATGATCGCAACGAGGAGCGCGGCTTTTCGCGGTGTGCGGTTTATAGAAGCGTGTAGCCGTGCAGGAGAGGGGCCGCGTGCGGGTTGTCGGTTCCGCGTAAAAAGAGACCCCCGCGCAGCCGCACGGGGGAGTGTATGCAAATTCATTCAGTTGTGGGTCGGGGCAGTCAATTCCGCGTGCCTTCGTTCATCCCATCCGCTCTTGCGGCGCGCCTCTCGCCTGCGGCCGTTCCGATACCACCGGTTGTATCATCCCGTCCGTCTGCCGACGCCCGTTCGTTCGGGCGCTACCGGTTCCACGCCGTTCCGTCTGTTTGTCAAGACGCGTGCTCCGTTCGTGCGGATCGTTTGAAGAAGAGAGGAATCCCTCGACTTACCGACTGTATATGCGGGTAAAGAACCCTATGCGGAGAAGATGCCTGCCGCAAGATCGTGCTGAAGTCGAGTCAGTTTTCCGCCCCTTGGGTAGAATTGTACATTGGTCTGACCTCCTACTACGAAATCTTCAATCCTTGGGAAATGAACTTAAACATGCCGCACCTCCCGTTCTTGAATTTTTCGGGGATGTCACCCCTTGGTTCGCTTGGTCGCGGACTTTCCCGTCCGCCCTTGTTCGGTTGTTGCCTTACGCACTTACCTGTGCATCGGAGCTCCCTACCTTTTTGTGAGTGAATAACATTTCATGAAAGTTATTTTCGTTTTGTACTTATATTATAGCAGGCTTTTGCAACTTGTCAATACTTTTATAAAAAATTTTTTTATTTTTTTCTGCGCGACTCTGCATCGCAAAGCGCGTTCCGGGAACGGGGTCACCATACGCCCATGACGTCGACGCGGATATCCGGGCGTACGACGGCAAGCAGGTCGGACGCCGACCGATCGTATGCGGAAAGAGCGGTGCGGTACAGGGCCTGCCGCAGCAAAAACAGATCGCAGCCGGTATTTTGGCAGATGCGCCACAGATCGCCGACGCGTTCGGCAAGCGCCTCGCCGATGCGCGCTTCGTCCTCCGCGGTCAGCCGCCCAAGCGCCACGTCGTTCGCGGAGGCGCTTTCGGAGCGGTTTTGCAGGCGTACCTTTATATCGATCTTCATGCGGGCGACGGGTGCTTCGCCCGGCACAAGGGTCACGCTGCCGCGGTTTTTTAAGACGGAGAGCGTCATGCCGTCGACCGTAAGCGTGCCCGCGTATACGTTTCCGTTCAAAAGGCTGAAGGCAAACGTCTCCCGTTCGGAGAGCAGAGCGGTCATAACGCCCTCTTGGAACAGAGCGGTCTGCGCGGCGTCGTAAATCGTTTTGCCGTCCGCGGAGGCGGTGTCCTGCCCGCCGTTCTGCCCGCCTTGCTCCGTCCGGGCTCCGGAGCCGTCCGCGCCCTGTTCCGCGCGCACGTACGGCATGTAGCCGCTCGCGCTTACGCCGTAGTACGAGCGGGCGAATTCGCGCAGGGTCGTCTTCATCACCGCGCCCGATTTTTCCGACGCGTCGGAAAAGAGCTTTTCGATGGCCAGCGACGAGGTGTCGTCGATCTCGCTGGTGGTGGCAAGCAGGTCGGCGGCGCGCCCCTCGCATACCGCCAAAAGACAGGAATCGGAAAAGTATTCGCTGCGCAAAAAGTAATCCAGGCAGTCGAACACATTTTGGCGCGCGGTCTCTTCGCCGAGCACGATGAGGTCGCAGAAGATGAGCTTGGGCACCCAACCCGTCTTTTCGTACAGTTCGGATACGCACGCCGCGACCGTTTCGCCTTCGCCCTCGATCAGCACGCTCGACGTGCCGCCCGTAGTGCGGTCCGAGCCTTTCGGTACGGCCACTTCGGCAGAGAGCGCGTAGCCTGTCGCCGTCTTGTCGAGCCCCACCGCCAGGATGACGGCCGTCTTTTGGATGTCGACCAGGCCGAAGTCGTTGGAGAAGAAGGCGAACACAACGGCCGCCGCCAGCAGGATCCAAAGCTTTGCGGGGAGGGTGCGGAAAAAGCGTTTAAGGCGCATGGCGGCGCCTCCTCGGCAGCAGCGACAGGGCGGGGACCGCCAGCGAAAAGACGGGGAACACCCAGACGAGAGGGCCGGAAAAGACCTGCATGACGCGCGTCATCATAAAGTTGACGGCAAGCACGCCGATCAGTGCGGCGGCGTTGACGGCGCAGGCCAGCGCGGGCGCAAAGAGGGGGTTGCGCGGGGCGAGCGCCTCGCGTGCGAGCGTCACGCCGGCCTGCAGCGGCAGTACGGTGTAAAATACCATGGCGAACGCCAGCGCAAAGATGAATAAAAAGTCGATGCGTCCCAGCACGGTCACACCGGAAAAATATTTTGAGATGCGCGTAAAGCCGAATACCTGAAAGACAGCGATCTCGCCGAACAGACCGTAAAAGGTGGCCAAAAAAAACAGTACGGCCGCGCCGCCCGCCAAATAGCACAGCAGTCCCTTCCAAGCCATGCCGCGGCGGTATTCAAAGCGCCCCGCCATGGCAAGCACCAGCGCGCCGTCGAAAAAGCGGTCTGCGACGCCCAGCGCGCCGCGGGCAAAGCCGCCCGCGCCCGCCGCGCCGACGGGCAGCAGCGCGCCGTAATCGGCCTTTCCCACGGCCAGCAGCAGGATCCCGAGCAGGCCGATCGCCGCCATGGGGGCCAGGATATCCCACGTTCTGCCGCAGGCCTCCAACGGTTTTGCGCACAGGTATGCCGAAAACACAAACATGGGCGCAAAGGCGATGTACGAGGGCAGCGTGTCGTAAAAAATGTTCTGCACCAGCAGCTTTTGCTCCAGCAGGGGCACAAAGGCCGCAAGCCACAAAAACAGTGCAAACACGCATACGGCGATCTTGGCGAACACCGTGCCGCACCGTTCGCGCAGACAGGCGTACAGCGTCTGTCCGCGCCGCGCAAACAGCAGTGCGCAGAACACCGCGCCCGCCTGTAGGAGCAGGTTCAGCGCGGCGGGAAAGAGCAGGTCGTTTTTGGAGAGGGCGGCCAGCTGCGAGGGCATGAGTACCAGCTTCCCGACGGGTGCGACGGCGGCCAAAAAAAAGAAGAGCTGCCGGGAGGAGAGTTTCATTTCATCCTCCTTTTATTGCGGCTCAAAAGGCTCTTCGGCCGCATGTGCAGCGAGGGGAGGCCGTATTTCAACAGCGCGTCTTTGCAGTCGCGGCGGACGAGCGGCGCAAAGGGCGCGGCCAGCGGCACGCCGAAATTTTCCGTCGTCACCAGATACAGCAGCACAAACGCCGAAAGCAGCACAATGCCGTACGTCCCCACGCTGCCCGCGGTAAGCAGCATGGCAAGGCGCAGCACGCTCGTCTGTTCGATCAGGTTGGGAACGGCGTACAGCCCGATGCCGCTGAACGCCACGATGATGATGGCGGGCGTCGAAACGAACCCCGCGTTTACGGCCGTTTCGCCCAGTACCAGAGCGCCCACCACGGAGAGCGCCATGCCCACATATTTCGGCATGCGGATGCTCGCTTCGTTCAGTACTTCCAGTACCAGCAGTACCAGCAGCATTTCCAGCGAGGGCGAAAGGGGGATGTCGCGGATGCTCCCCGCAATGGTCAGCAGCAGCTTTATGGGAAACAGCTGCAGCTTAAACAGTTGCGCGGCGATGTAAAAGGCGGGCAGATAGATGGCCGTAAGCAGCGCAAACAGCCGCAAAAGGCGGGTCAGCGTGGCGCGGTGCGCCGAGACGAAGTAGTCTTCGGCCGACTGAAAGTCCTCCGCCATCAGATAGGGGACGGTCAGCGCAATGGGGGAGCCGTCCGCCAGGATCCCCACCCGCCCCTCTGCCAGCTTTGCGCAGAAGATATCGGGCTTTTCCGTCGTTCCCACCTGCTTTACGAGCGAGTGCGGGCGGGAGGAGAGCGCATGCGTCAGATAGGAACTGTCGGGCAGCACGTCGATCTCGACGGCCGAAAGCCGCGCCTTCACCGCGTCTACCGTCGTTTTCGGGGCGATCCCGCGCAGATAGCACACCGCGATCGCAGTATTTGAGCGCTCCCCCAGCGTAAGGGTATCTATGCGCAGATCCGCCGTCTTCAGGCGGCGGCGCACCAAAGCGGTGTTAGTTTTAAAGTCCTCCACAAAGCCTTCACGCGGGCCGCGGGTCACAACGTCGGTCGGCGGTTCGGCAACGGCGCGTACGGGGATCTTTTTTACGCCGACCGAGGCGGCCTCGTCCATGCCCTCCCACAGCAAGACGGGATTGCCCGCCAGCACCTCGTCGGCCAGTTGCCGCAGGCTGCCGCAGCGGCGCACTTCGGGCGCCGTCACGCATTCGCATATCGCCGACGCCGCGGGCGCGCCGCGGTAGCGCATCAGCGGCGAAAGCACCTGTTCGCCCAGGAGGTCCTTATCGGTCAGTGCGTCCGCATATACGCAGGCAAAGGCGCGCCCGTCGGCGGAGCGGAAAGAAAAGATAAGGATATCTTCGGCCGGAAGGCGCCTTTTAAGGGCAGTCAGCGTTTGCTTTAGGTCGGTGATACGGTCCATACGAAGAGTATGCGTGCCGCGGCGGCCGTTATGCGTCCCCGCAAAAAAAACCGCCCCCGCAGGGGGGGCGGAAAAGACGGTCATGCGCCGTTCAGGGCGGCCAGGCAGTGTTCCAGCAGCGTTTGCAGAATATAGGTCTCCCGCTCGGTCATTCCGGGCGAAAGGTACTTTTCCAGCGCGGTCTTTATAAAGTTTGCCCGTGCCTCGGCCGTCAGGCCGCGGCTGCCCTCCGTCAGCGCGGCGGCCGCTTCGGCCAGCCGGTCGGCGGGGACAAACGCCTCCAGCAGCGGTGCGATCGGCCCGTTTGCCGGGCTTTCGGCCGCCGCTTCGCCCGCCGCCGCGTTCTCCTCTGCCGCGGGGGCCGCCGCTTCGTCTGTCTGTCCGGCGGACAGGACTGCCTTGCGGATGAACTGCTCGTAGATCACGTAATAGAGCGTCGCCGCGCATCCGCAGGCAAAGCCGCCTTCGGCCGTCTGCGCAAGCGTCTCCGTCAGCGGCGCCACCGAAAGGGTCGCCAGCATGCGGTAGGCGGCGTAAAACACCGCCCCCAGCACAAACGGCAGGATCACGTACAGCTTTTTGGAAGCGTTTTTAAATACCGTCTTTTTCAGCAGCGACGTAACCAGCGTTACGCCCAGCGCGAGAAGCAGCACATCCGCGTCGAACACGCGAAAAGCGCCCAGGTACTGAAAGATCGTCATATCGTTTTTCACCCCTTCCCGCCGCACAATCATTATACCGCCGTGCGGGGAGGGCGCGGGCGGTATGTGCCGTTTTTTTTGCGATTTGTATTGCTCTTGCGCGCAGAGTATGATATACTGATAGCCGACCGAACCGTCTGGGCGGCCGTCGGGAGCTTGCATCCGCGGCGCCGTATCCGGACGGGCGCGGGCGGGAGGGCAGCATGTATCGTCATCACGAAGAGAGCGCGCAGAGGCTGGGCGAGTATTTTAAGGGAAAGGACGGGGTGATCGCCGTCGTGCTGGACGGGTCTACGGTCAAGGGGACCGCCCGTCCCGATTCGGATATCGACGCCATTGTGGTCGTGACCGAGGCGCTGTACGCGCGCCTTGCGCGGGAGGGGCGGCTGGCAGAGGTCATTCGCGGGTACTGCACCTATCCCGAGGGGTATTTCGATGTAAAATATAAGACAAAGGCCATTTTGGAGCGCGCCGCGCGCCATGCCAGCGAACCCACGCGCAACGCCTACGTAAAGGCGCGCGTGCTGTGGACGCTGGACGGGCAGATCCCCGCGCTGATCGAGGCGATCGCCGCCTATCCCGAGCACGAGGTACAGGCAAAACTCAACTGTTTTTGCGCCAATCTCGAGCTCAACCGCGGCTACTTTCTGCACTGCGTCGGCGAGGATAACGCCTATATGCGCGCGCACCTGGCGCAGGAGATCGTGTACAGCGTGTACCGGCTGATCCTGCTGGAAAACCGCGTGCTCTTTCCCTGTAACCGTCGCCTGGAGGAGGCGGTGGCCGCCTGCCGCCGCCGTCCCGACGACATTTTGCAGCTGGGGCGCGCCTTTTTAAAGGAGATCGCGCCGCAGACGTGCGAGGCGTTCGTCATGCGCTTTTGGGAACAGAGCACCCTTCCGCTCTTTAACGACGTCAGCGCGTGCTGTTCGCAGTACGTAAAGTATTACGAGGACTGGTGGCTGTTCGAGCATCCTCCCGTCCCTAACGAGTGGTAGCCGTGCGGTTTGCGCTGCTGTGTTTTTTCGGCGACGCAAACCTTGCCGACCGCACGTATTGGTATTTGGATACATTGGGCGTGCGTCCGGGCGAACGGGTGATCGCGCCCGTCGGCCCGCGTGACGGATTGCAGTGCGCGCGCGTCGAGCGCGTATTGTGCACCGATCCGCGCTCCGCACCCTACGATATCCGCCTGTGCAAGCGCATTGCGGCCAGGTACGGCGCGCATCGGTTAAAGACGGCGGAGGCCGACTGCGTGGAGCTGGGCGGCTTTTTGTACGACGAAAAACATTATACGCGCTTCGGGCGTATTTTGGCGGCGCCCCGCGGAACGGCGGCGGGCAGCGCGCTGCGCGAATACGGCGTCGTGTGTACGGCAGATGCCGACGCGCCGGGTGCCCTTGCGGCGCTGGCGGAGGCGCGCGGCTGTGCGCTGCTGTACGGGGACCGCGCCGCGGAATACGCCGTCGCCCTGCTGCTGGCGGCGGGCGTACGTACCCGGGAGATCGAAAAGGACCTGGGTGGTCTTGCCGCGTTTGCCGCGGCGTTGCGTACGCCTTGTACCGCGTCCGCGGCAACGGCGCTGCTGTCGGCCGCGGCGGAACAACATAAGATCGATGCGCTGGTGCGCGCGCTGTGCCGCGCGCGCCCGAACGAGGAGCCATGAAACGTATTTTAATGATCGCCACGGGGGGCACCATCGCCTCCCGTAATACCGAACGGGGCCTCACGCCCGAACTTTCGTCCGACGAACTGCTGGCCTGCGTGCCGGAGATCGCCTCGGTGTGCAGCGTGCAGACGGTGCAGCCCTTTAATTTGGACAGCACCAACCTCTGCGCCGGGCATTGGTTGACCGTTGCGCGTCTGATCGAACAAAATTATGCGGCGTTCGACGGTTTTGTGGTCACGCACGGTACCGACACCATGGCGTACACGGCGGCGGCGCTGAGCTATCTGGTGCAGAACAGCCCCAAGCCCGTGGTGCTTACCGGCTCGCAAAAATCGGCGTATCTGCGCGATACGGACGCCCGCCGCAACCTTGCCGACGCGTTTTTTTACTGTGCGGACGACGGCGCTTCGGGCGTGCATATCGTGTTCGATGGCAACGTCATTTTGGGTACGCGCGCCAAAAAGACGCGCACGCGCAGCTTTAACGCCTTTTCCAGCATCGATTATCCCGCGGTGGCCGTCATGCGCGACGGAGCGCCCTTTTACTATATCGACGAGCGCTGCACGGGCGCGCCGCAGTTTTGGCGCGCATTGAACGAGCGCGTCTTTGTGCTGAAGATGATCCCCGGGCTCAGCGCCGATATCTTTGATTACCTCGAGGGCGCTTGCGATGGATTGGTGATCGAGTCGTTCGGTTCGGGCGGGCTGCCCAACTACGACAATGACGCGTTTTTTTCGCGCCTGAAGCGTTTTTTGTCGCTCGGCAAGACCGCCGTGCTCACCACACAGGTCGAGCGGGAGGGCAGCGCCCTCGATCGCTACGCCGTCGGCCGCAAAATACGCGACTGCGGCAGGGTGCTGGAGGCTCGCTGCATGACGCTGGAGGCCACGGTGGCCAAATTGATGTGGATCTTGTCGTTTGCTTCCGGCGACGAGGCGGAGCGCTTGTTTTACCGTCCCGTTGCACACGATATTTTTTAAATTGCGGGCGGGTTCGTCCGCCGTCTTCCTTTCGCCGTAAAAATCGTCCCCCGCGGGGACGATTTTTTATTGTTAAAACCGTTTTCGTCCGCAGAAACGTAGGCTGCAGGCGTAAATTTTGTTGCTCCCATGCCTTGTTTGCCGCGGACGGCCCGTTTTTTCGTTTCATAGGCGACTTTTTCCCGATCCCTTTTAAAGCTTTTTACGGAGCGTGAAAGGAGACGGGGGGACGAGCAGCCTTTTTTCGGCGCAAAGAGGGGCGGGCGGGGGATAAAGGCATATGATTCGTCTGCGCCATCATTAAACAGACGGAAAAACGGGCGCCGCGCAGGGTATGCCCTGCGCGGCGCCCGTCATAAAGACCAAAGGCGGCAGAGGTTCAGTCGTGCACGTAAAAACAGCGGCAGTCCTCCGTGCGGACGCAGCCCAAAACGCCGCTCATGCTCGTTCCCATATCCAGGTGTACTTTGCAGTAGTCGGCGATCGAACCGCTCTTTTTGGGGACGCCGCCGCGCGGATAAAACAAAATTTCGTCCTTTCCCGTCAGATAGCGCACGGGCGTATGGCCGTACAGTACGCATTTTCCGCCTTGCGGCAGTACGCCGACGTCTTTAAACCGACGGTCGTAAACCAACTGTTCGCACGTCGCCCTTGCAAGGGGCAAAAGGCGGTCCTTTTGCATGGGAACGCCCGCATGCACGCCGATAAAGGTCTCCGTTTCTGCATAAAAGGGCAAAAATTCCAGCCTGTCGATCGTTTCCCAGTCCAACAGCGCGCCGTCCGGAAAGTATGCGCGCAGCTTTTGCAAAACGCCGTCGTAGTCGGTCGTCTGCCGCATCAGACCGCGGTAGTATTTTAAAAAGTCGTATTCATGGTTTCCCGCAAGGTACACCGCATTGTTTATGGAGAGCAGCAGTTTTGCCAGACGAACGCTTTGCGGACCCTTATCTACTGCGTCGCCCAGTATATACAGGGTATCGTCGCCGCCGAAGCGGACGGCGTCCATCAGCCGGCAAAACAGGTCGTAATGCCCGTGGATATCCGAAATGCAGTATGTCATATGGGGGTTCCTCTGCGAATGTTTTGCGGCGGTCCTGTCCCGTATAAACGGCGGGACGCCCGCCCCGCCGTCCGTTGTTTGGGGTGAACGGCCGCGTTCCGCCTCTTTAAAATGCCCGTTACGTGTAAACGGGCGGCTTCCGTGTGCGTCAAAGGGATAAAAAATGCGCGGAAAACGCGACACTCAATTTGCCGATAGCGCCCTATGATGGGCGAAAATCGAACAAAAAGTCGGAAATGCTTCGGCGGCGCCTTGTGCGCCGTTCCGTCAAAAGCCTTTGGTAAGCCGTCTCCTCGCGGCGGGCGCATCCGCCCGATTTCTGCACCCGGCAGGGGCAACATACAAAAAAAACTAACCCGAGTTCGGATTAGTTTTTTGTTTGGTGACCCCGACGGGAATCGAACCCATGATACCACCGTGAAAGGGTGATGTCTTAACCGCTTGACCACGGGGCCGCACATATAAAAAACGGCTGACAGCCGATTTTTTTTGGTAGCGATGAGTGGAGTCGAACCGCTGACCTATCGGGTATGAACCGATCGCTCTAACCAACTAAGCTACATCGCCGTATGGTTGCGGGGGCAGGATTCGAACGTGCGACCTTCGGGTTATGAGCCCGACGAGCTACCTGGCTGCTCCACCCCGCGATGTTGGTAT